>JAGRKY010000461.1 GCA_020442095.1 Bauldia sp. | reverse complement strand
TCAGCCGCATCCGCGAGGACCCGACGGTCGACAATGGCCTGATGCTTTGGGTGGTCTCCGACAACCTCCGCAAGGGCGCCGCGACCAACGCCGTCCAGATCGCCGAGCTCCTGGTCAATCGCAAGCTGATCCTGCCGAAGCGCGAGGCCGCCTGACGCGGGGCGGCTCGCCGCTCTCAGGCCGCCTGCGCAGCGGCCTGGACTTCGGGCCGCGGCAGGAATTTCACCGGACTTGCGGCCACCCGGCCGCCACCCAGCGCCTTGGCCTCGTAGAGCGCCTTGTCGGCGAACCCCAGCACGTCCTCCAGCGTCTCGGCGCTCGTCGTCGTTTCGGCGACACCCGCCGATGCGCTGCAGATCAGGTCGGGAATCGCGAGCGCCGCCACCGAAGCCGCGAAGACGCCGATCAGCTGTTCGGCCACCAGGGTCGCCTGCGGGCCGGTCGTCTCCGGCAGCGTCACCGCGAATTCCTCGCCGCCGAGCCTGCCGATCACGTCGCCGGCGCGAAGCCGGTTGGCGGCCGCTTCCGCGAAAAGGCGGATCACCGCATCGCCGATCGGGTGGCCGAACCGGTCGTTGACCTCCTTGAAACGATCGAGATCGAAGACGATCACCGTCGTCGGCCGGTTCTTGCGCGCATTCTGCGCGAAAGTCTTGGCGCTTGCCTCGAAGAAGGCCCGCCGGTTGCCGAGCCCGGTCAGCGCGTCGGTCAGTGCGGCGCTGCGCAGTTCCGCCTCGACCCGCTCCTTGACCAGGGAGACCATCAGGAAGGCGATGATCTGGATGAAGACGGCGGATTCGAGCGCCGCCGGCCCGAACCAGCGGCCGTCGAAGGTGGCGCCATCCGGCGTCGCCTCGAAGAAGATCACTGGAATCCTCAGCAGGATCAGGCCGCTGTGCACGCACATCACGACGGCGATCGCCATGCGCGTCGCGAGATCGTCCCGGGACACCATCTCGCGCGCCGCCACCAGCCAGTAGAGGGCGGTAATGGCCGAGCCCGCGACGATCCGCATGGTCGCGTCGCCGCCGAATGCCGGCACCTGGCAGGCGACCAGCCACAGGATCGGACCGATGGCCGGCACCGCGAACGTCGCCCGATGGCCGTTGAACACCCTGACCGCGACCCAGGTCAGGCCGGTTCCGAAAAGGAGCAGTGCAACCCCGACATCGATCGACAGCCACCCGGGAATCGAGCCGCGAAGTGCGATGAGCACCGTCGAGGCGGAGCCCAGCGCGAAACAGGCGGCTACCCACAACAGGCTCTGCTCGCTGCGATTGAGCCAGTAGCACCACAACAGGAGCAGCACCGACGCGACCGTCGAGGCGATTAGCGCCAGGAACATTGTCGATGGGTCGATCAAGGCGTCATTGTCCGGCCATGAACTCGTTCGCGACCATCCCATGCCGGGCGTTTCGCGATATTTAACGGCGGGCGGTCGCCCCGATCGATACCGGCAAGGCCCGGTTAACCACGACGTGGGGCCTGGCTGGAGCGCGACCGGCTTCGCGGCGCCCGATCGTCGGTGCCCGCACCTAGTCTCGCCGCATTTCTGGCGTTCTGCTTGCTGCGAGAGGGCATGCAGACGGAGATTTCCCATTGTCGAGAGTCGTTGCCCCGCTTGCCGCCCTTTTCGGGCTCTTCGTTATTGCCGGAACCCAATCGATGGCCGCCACCGCCGCTGACAGCGATATCCTCGGCACCCACTGGAAGCTGGTCATGGTCAATGGCCAGCCCGCCGAATCCGGCCGCCGCGAGCCGCACCTGATCTTCAAGCCGGACGGCGGCCTTGCCGGCAGCACCGGCTGCAACAATCTCGCGGCCGTCTATACCCTCGATGGCAACCAGCTTGCCTTCGGGCCGATCATGACGACGCGGATGTATTGCCAGGAGGTGGCGCGGACCGAACGCGAGCTCCTCAAAAACCTGCCGGACGTCGCCGGCTGGACCATCGACGGCGACCGGCTCGAGCTGGTTTCGGCCAGCGGCGCGACCATCGCCGTCCTGGAAAAGACCGCCGAATAGCCCTCCTCCGGCCGGCCGGGCGGTTCCCGCCCGGCTTTGGCTGCGTCAGGCGACCGGCACGCCCCAGATCTCCTCGGAATATTCGCGGATCGTGCGATCGGCGGAGAACCAGGCGACGTTCGCGACGTTGCGGATCGCCTTCGCCCGCCACCCCGAGGTACTCCGCCACATGGTGTCGACGCGGCGTTGCGCGGCGCAATAGTCGGCGAAGTCGGCCGTGACCATGAAGCCGTCGCTGGTCATCAGGTTGTCGACGAGGCCGCGATAGCGGTTGCGGTCGTCGGGCGAGAAGGTTCCGTCGGCAATCGCGTCGAGAACGAACCGGAGGCTCTCGTCGGCGCCGATGATGGCGCGCGGATTGTGGCCGGCATGGCGCCGCGCCTCGACCTCCTCGGCGGTCATGCCGAAGATGACGATGTTCTCGGGCCCGACCCGCTCGCCGATCTCGATATTGGCGCCGTCGAGGGTGCCGATGGTGATCGCCCCGTTCAGCGCCAGCTTCATGTTGCCGGTCCCCGAGGCTTCCATGCCGGCGGTCG
>JAGRKY010000460.1 GCA_020442095.1 Bauldia sp. | reverse complement strand
AAGGCCCAGTCGCCCGTGATCGGCACCAGTTCGAGGCACGAAACCGCGAACATCGCCAGACCGAAACTCATCATCACCCGCGGGTCGATCCGCTGCGCCAGGTTGCCCGCGATCGGCGCCGTCAGCATCATGAAGGCGCCGGTGACGAACATCGTGGTGCCGATCTCGAGCGAATCGTAGCCGCGCACCCGGGCGAGAAACACCGGGTAGAGATAGACCAGCCCGTAAAGCCCGACGCCGAGGGCGAAGGAGAACAGCGAGCCGGTGGCGAAGTTGCGGTCGGCGAAGGCGCGGATATCGACGATGGGCTCGCGCGCCGTCAACGCCCTGGTGAAGAAGGCGACCGCCCCGAGCGCGGAGGCGACCGCCACGATGACGATGGCGGAATCCTGGAACCAGTCGTTGGCGGCGCCCTCTTCCAGGACGTATTCGAGGCTGCCCAGGAAGACCGCAAGCGCGATCAGCCCGGGAAAATCGAAGCGCCGCAGCAGGCCGAAATCCGGCTTGTCGAAATCGACCAGCAGCAGGACCGCCACGGTCACGGCGATACCCGGCACGACGTTGATCAGGAACAGCCAGTGCCAGGAGAAGACGTTGGTCAGGTAGCCGCCGATCGTCGGCCCAACGGTCGGGGCGAGGGTCGCGATGAGGCCGACCATCGCCGCCACCATCGCCTGGCGGTTCTTCGGGAAGACGGTGAAGGCGGCCGAGAAGACCGTCGGGATCATCGCGCCGCCGATGAAACCCTGCGCCGCCCGCCAGACGATCATCTCGCCAATCGAGGTCGACCCGGCGCACAGGACGCTGAACAGCGTGAAGCCGCCGGCGGCAGCGGCGAACAGGTATCGGGTCGACAGCGCCCGGCTGAGGAAGCCGGACAGCGGGATCATGACGATCTCGGCGATCAGATAGGCGGTCTGCACCCAGGCGATTTCGGACGAGCTTGCCGACAGCCCGGCCTGGATCTCGGCCAGCGACGACGCGACGATCTGGATGTCGAGGATCGCCATGAACATGCCGACCGACAAGGCCACGAATCCCGCGATCAGCCGGCCGGTAACCACCGGCTCGGCGGGCGGAGCCATATCCATTGCCTCGACATTCGCCATGGCGGCAGCCTCTCCGTCGCGACGCCCTAGCGGGAAGCCACCCGGGTCGGGCCGGTGCGGGTGTCGACTTCGGCGAGGATCGACATGCCGGGGCGGATCAGGCCTTCCGCCGCTACCCGGTCCGGCAGGCGGATCCGGACCGGAACCCGCTGCACGATCTTGGTGAAGTTGCCGGTGGCATTCTCCGGCGGCAGCAGGCTGAACACCGAGCCCGAGGCCGGCGCGACGCTCTCGACGACGCCTTCGATGGCAAGGTCGGGATAGGCGTCGACCGTGATGGCGACCGACTGGCCGGGCCTGAGCTCGGCAAGCTGGGTCTCCTTGAAGTTGGCGTCGACATAGACCGCGTCGAGCGGCACGACCGCCAGCAGGCGCTGGCCCGGCTGGACATACTCGCCCGGCTCGGCGGCGCCATTGCCGACAACGCCGTCGAACGGCGCCCGGACGACCGTGTGGTCGAGATTGAGGCTCGCCTGGTCACGAGCGAGCCGGTACTGGTCGAGCACCCGCTCGGCCTCCGCCTGCTGCGCCCGAACCACGGCGGCATTCGCCCTGGCGGCGGACACCGCCGCCTTGGCCGCGGCCACCGCCGAATCCGCCTGGACCATCGCGGTATGGGCGGCGTCGCGCTCCTTGGTCGTCACGACCTTCTTCGCTTCGAGGGCGCTGACCCGCTCATAATCCGTCGTCGCATTGCTCGCGGCGGCCTCCGCGGCAGCGCGTTGCGCGTCCGCCTGGTCAATCGCCGCATCGCCCGCCTTGATCTGCTCGGCGATCCGGGCGATCGCGGCTTCCTGGGTGGCGATCTGCGCTTCGGCCTGTTCGAGCGCAATCCGGTAGTCGGCGTCGTCGAGATAGACCAGCGGATCGCCGGCCTTGACGCGGGTATTGTCCGGCGCGGCCACCGACTTGACGTAACCGGATATCCGCGGCGTCACCGTTGCCGCCTTGGCAGCCACATAGGCATCGTCGGTCGAGACGATGAAGCGCCCGTTCGTCCACCAGTCATAGCCGTAATAGCCACCGGCACCCAAGGCGGCGGCGAGCACAGTCATCAATACAAGTCGCCTGCGCCCGCCGCGCTTCGGCGCCGCCGTTCGGGCCGGCTCGACTGCCTTTCCCGACGCGGCAGCCGTGACTGCATGGTTTTCCGACGCGACCGCCGGGACCGACCCGTCGCCGTCGCTTGCGAGGCGCGGCACAAGCCCGGCGCCGCTTTCATCTGCCATCTTCTTCGCCATGTATTTGTTTTCGCGCTGGAAACCGCTCGCGTCGCGGCCAAATTGACCGAACCGTTCGGTTCGATTTCGCATTGACATAGCGCGTGTCGACGCCTAGATCAAGATCGAACTGAACGGTTCGGTCAATTTTCCTGACAGTGTATGTCGGGACCCCGAGCCATGAGGAGCGGAAGACGAAACCGCCGGCCTGTGGTAGATCGGAGACGCATTGAGTCTCCTGTCCCGGTCGGCATAAGAGGACGAAATGACGGATTCAGGCGTTCTTGACGAGCCAATCTCCGGCCGGACCGCGGCCGGGCAGGATTCCCGCAAGCGCCAGCAGATCCTCGACGGCGCCCGGCGCCTGTTCCTCGCAAAGGGTTTCGACGCCTCCAGCATGGCCGATATCGCCCAGGAGGCCGGCGTCTCGAAAGGCACGCTCTACGTCTATTTCGACAGCAAGGAACGCCTCTTCCAGGAACTGGTGGCGATCGAGAAAGCCGCACAATATCCGGCGATCTTCGGCCTCGACGCAGAGGACCACGATGTCCGGGCCGTTCTGACCCGCCTCGGCCTGCAGTTTGCCCGCTTCATCACCAAGCCGGACGTCATCATGGCAAGCCGCACGGTGATGGCGATCGGCGAGCGCATGCCGGAAATAGCGGCGGAATTTTACCAGAAGGGGCCGCGCCAATGCGCCCATCGCCTCGCCGAATACCTGGCGCCCCAGGTTGAGGCGGGCGTGCTCGCCATCGACGACGTGTATCTTGCCGCCGCGCAGTTCCTCGACCTCTCGCAGTCGACGATCAAGGTCGCGCTTCTTTTCGGCGCGGCGGAGCCGCCGAGCGAAGAGCGGATCGAGACAGTGGTCAAGTCTGCGGTCGACGTCTTCATGGCCGCCTACGGCACCGGGCGGGCGCCCGCCTGATTCAGTCCGCGGCGAAGCCGGTCAGCCGCGATTCGTCCGCCATTTTTTCCACCGACGCCTGAAGGCGCTCCGCCATCGACTTGCCGTCGCCGTCGGAGACGCGGAGCGGTGGCCCGATATGCGCCTCCGAGGCAAAGGGCACGAACCGCCATTCGCCACGCGGCAGGCTCTTGCCGAGACCGTGGAGATAGGTCGGCACGAACGGCACGTCCGGATAGCTCCGCGCCAGCAGCGACGTGCCGTGGCGGAAGCGGCTCATCACTTCCGGCTGCCCCCTTGTCCCCTCCGGGAAGATCACCACGATGTCGCCGCGGTCGAGCGCGGCGCGAACCGGCGCGATCGCCGCTTCGGCGCCCTTCCCCGACCGGTCGATCGGGATGATGTTGAGGAGCGTGCGGGCCATCCAGCCGATCGGTCCGGGCTTGAGGAAATGATCGGCCGCCGCCACCGGCCGCACACGATGAAGCTGGCCGAGCGGAAACAGGCTGAGCAGCGCCACCACGTCGAGATGGCTGTTGTGGTTCGCGGCGATGACGGCAGGCCCGGCGGCGGGCAGGTTCTCGCGGCCGAGGACCCGGAGCCCGGTCGCCAGCAGCAGCACCGGCCGGGCGATGACCGCGAAGAAGAGAATGGCCGCGATGCGCCGGAGCCGATCCATCTCAGGCGCCGTAATAGTAGCGGACATAATGCAGGAAGATCGGCGCCGCGAAGACGAGGCTGTCGAGCCGGTCGAGGATACCCCCATGGCCGGGGAGGATCGCGCCGGCATCCTTGATGCCGAGGTCGCGCTTGACCGCCGAAACGGTGACGTCGCCGACGAAGCCGAGGAAGGCGAGGCCGGCCCCGACCACGGCCGCTTCGACCGGACCGAAGGGCGTCAGCCACGGACTGAGCAGCGCCGCGACCGCCATGCTTGTCACGACGCCGCCGGCAAAGCCCTCGACGGTCTTCTTGGGGCTGACATGCGGCGCGATCGGATGGCGGCCGAACAGCTTGCCCCAGACGAATTGCGCGACGTCGTTGAGCTGGACGACGACGAGCAGGAAGAGAAGCTGCCCTGCGCCGCCCGCCGGCAGCGGCGCCGCCATGTCGAGCTGCATCAGGAAGGCGACGTGGCTGAGATTATAGACCGTGAGGAACAGGCCCCATTGCAGCGTCCCGGCCGAGCGGATGAAGCCCTTCACCTCGCCGGCGAGCACCAGCCGGAAGGCGATCGCCGCCGCCGCATAGACCGGGATGAAGATGACGAACATTCCGTACCAGTCGTCATGGACGAACCAGTATTGCAGGGGGACGGTGAGATAGGCGAGGAGGATCGCGGTGCGATCGACCTGGCGGACCGGGATGATCGAGAGATATTCGCGAAGCGCCAGGAAGCTCACCACCGCGAAGAGGATCGCCGTGGCGGTGGCGCCGAGAAGCAGCGCGGCGGTGACCGGCACGACGATCCACCACCAGGTCTGGGTGCGGGCGACGAGCTCCGCGCCGCTCGATGCACCGCGCCGCGCGATCACGGCGACCGCGATCGTCGCGGCGACGAGCCCGAGCCAGAGCGCGCCGAGGCAATAAAGAAGCGGCGCCGGCCATGAGGCGACGAGTTCAGCCATTGGCGCTTCCTCCCTTCAGAGCACGCCGCACCCGGTTGACGACGGTCACGCAGCCGAGCCCGAGCGCCAGCCAGAGCAAGGCGGGCGGCAGCCACGCGGGAAGCGCGAACAAAGCGACAAGAACCGCGAGGACAGAAAAATAGGCGGCGCGGTCGGACTTGCCGAAGGGGCCGTCATACCGCCGGCCGCCGCCGCTCGCGAGGCCGAGCACGCCGGCGAATTCGCCGAGCGCGACGACGATGATCATCGCCCCGGCGAGCAGCGCATGGCCCGGCGTGACAACCAGCGCCAGCGGCAGGTAGAGCGCGGCATCGGAGACGACGTCGCCGATCTCGTNNCGTTGAGGAAGAAGCCGAGCCGGCTTTGCTGGCCATGGTCGCGCGCCAGCATGCCGTCGACCGCGTTGAGCGCCATCCGCACGAAGAGCACCACCGGCAGTCCGAGGAGCACGATCGTCGCGCCGCCGGTCGCGGCGATCAGCCCGCCATAGACAAGGGAGAGAAGCGCAGCGGCGACCGTCACCTGGTTGGCGGTCGCCCCCGCATCATGGAGCCGGGTCACCAGCGGCCTCAAGGCCGACTGGAAGCGCGGCTTCAGGTCATAGATCGTCGCCATCGTTCGCCGCCTTCCGCGCCCGCACGACACCGAAGATGCCGAGCGGCTCCATCGCGACATCTTCTACCACGAAGCCCGATTCCTCCAGCCAGCGGCGGGTCAGTTCCAGCGGTCTGAGCCGCATCGCCCACCTCTTGCCGGTATGCGACCTCAGGACCCGGGCGATGAACTCGACCTGGGGGTGGTCCGGCTGGACGGTGACGAGCAGCGTCCCACCCGGCGCGAGGATCCGCGCGATCTGACGGAAATGGTTCTCGACCAGCGCATCGTCCTCGATGATCTCGTGCAGCCCCGAGACGACCGCGACATCGACATTGCCGAGGCGGGCAAGGTCGGCGTCGGAGAAGGCGTCGCCCTGCTCGATCGTCGCCGCGATGCCGAGTCGCGTGGCATTCGCCCGCGCCGCCTCGACATTCTCGATGCGGTAGTCGCGCAAGGTGGCGGAGACCTCCGCCCTGTCGCCGATCCTGTGAAGCGCGCCCAGCGCATAGCGCCCGCCGCCGCAGGCGAGATCGGCAAGACGGACGGGTCGTCCGCCTTCCGAGGAGAGAAGCACCGCCTCGACGATCCGCGCCTCGAGCAGGGCGCCGCGGTTGCGGATGCCCGCCCAGCCCGGCGCGTTGAGATAGGCCCTGTCGATGGCTCGGCCGAGGAGGCCCGTCCCCTCGGCGCGGTTGGCATAGACATGGTCGAGCATCACGCCGGAATCGAAGCCGTGTTCCAGCCCGATCCGGATGCCGCGGGAAAGCCGGCCGACGGAATGCAGAAGGCCGCGTGCCAGCCCGAAATACCAGGCCTTCGGATGCCA
>JAGRKY010000459.1 GCA_020442095.1 Bauldia sp. | reverse complement strand
GTTTCGCCGCCACCCACGGCGATCCTGCTTACGCCACGCGCGACGAGCTGGCTCGCGAGCTCGCCGAAGAAGCTTTCGACCGCTTCCGCCACCCTGGCGCGTCCGAAACGCTCCTGCACCGCCGCCACCGCCTCCGGCTCGGCGGTCGAGGTGACGATCGGCTGCTCGGCCAAATGGCTCTCGACAAAATCGAGAGCGCCGGCCACCGTCGTCCGACCCTCCACCAGGTCTTCGGGAAGGACCGTGAGGGCCGGATGGCTCTCCGCATAGCGGGCGACCTGCCCGCGCGTCGCGGTCGAACACGAGCCGGAGAGCACGCAGCCGGGCCCGGCCACCGCCGGAACCCTGGTCGCGGTCCCGCCAAGCAGCCCGCGTTGCGCGAAATTTCGCGGCAGGCCAAGCGCTATCCCCGACCCGCCGGTGATCAGCTTCGCGCCATCGAGCGCCTCGCCAAGCGCGAAGAGGTCGTCGTCGACGATCGCGTCGGCGACGGCAAGCCGACGGCCCTCCGCCGCTTCCGCCGCGAGTGCCGAACGGATGGCGCCGGCGCCGGCTCGTACCGCCGGATAGGGCACGAGGCCGACCCCGAGGCTTGTCTGACGCCCCAGCCAGCGAACAAGATCCGGGTCGGTCATCGGATTGAGCGGGTGCGTCTCCATGCCGGATTCACTGAGGAGCCGGCCGTTGACGAAGAGATGACCCTGGTAGAGCGTGCGGCCTGTGGTCGGAAAGGCCGGACACACCACCGCGACATCCCCACCGAGCGCCTCGAGCAGGGCCTCCGCCACCGGGCCGATATTGCCCTCGGGCGTCGAATCGAAGGTCGAGCAATACTTGAACAGGAACTGCTCGCAGCCCTGCGCCTTCAACCATTCGAGCGCGGCAAGCGACTGGGCCACCGCCTCGTCCGCCGCGATCGAGCGCGTCTTGAGGGCAACGACTCCGGCTTCGCAGTCCTGCGGCGCCGGCCTCGTCGGCACGCCGACGAACTGGATCGTCACCATCCCGCCCTTGGCGAGGGTATTGGCGATGTCGCTTGCGCCGGTGAAATCGTCGGCAATCACGCCCAGTAGCATTTCGTCCCCCCTGCGACGGCCGCTTGGTGCGCCTGCACCGGCCCTCCCCTCATTTCCCTCAAGTACCCCGGGCGTTCCACCAGGAAACGCAGGACTTCCACTATCCGCGGCGCAACCGTCATTCCATCTCCCCTCTTGTCGGACCCTCTCCGTCTCCGAAATCCGGCAGCCGGTGCAGGTGTCTGGCTATCACGAACCCAACCGGCTCCGATAGATTGAGCGGCGATCCCGTCCGCATCGGCCCCGATCGCAAACGGGATGTATCCCGCGACTGGCGGCCCGGCGATCGTTCGCTATATTTCTCCGTAGAGACCCTGCCCCGGCCGGCCGATGCTACGGGCGAGTTCCCCGCAGTAAGCTGGCAAACCCCCGAGGAGACTGTAATGAAGCGCTCATCTGCAAAGACCAAACGCGCGGCCCCCCTGCGCACGCCATCCGGACTCGGCGCCAACGCCACCAGGGACATCGCCGCCGCCCTGACGACGCTGCTCGCGGACGTCTTCACCCTCTACATCAAGACAAAGAATTTTCATTGGCACCTTTCCGGCCCCCGCTTCCGGGATCTTCATTTGCTCTTTGACGAACACGGCACCCAGATATTTGCGATGACCGACGACATCGCCGAGCGGGCCCGCAAGGTCGGCGGGCCGACGCTGAAGTCGGTCGGCCAGATCAGCAAGCTGCAGCGCCTCCCCGACAACGACGCCGACTTCGTCACGGCGAAGGACATGGTCGCCGAGCTCCGCGATGACAACATGCAGCTGGCGACCTTCCTGCGCGAGACCCACGCGGTCTGCGACGAGCTAGGCGACGTGGCGACCGCGAGCCTGATCGAGAACTGGATCGACGAGACCGAGCGCCGCATCTGGTTCCTCTTCGAGATCAGCCGCGACGCGGCCGATTGAACAGGCAGCCGGCGCCGCTGCAAGTCAGGGAGTGTGCGATGACGAAGGTGACCTACGAGATCGTCGAGCATGATGGTGGCTGGGCCTACAAGGTCGGCGATGTCTTCTCCGAAACCTTCCAGACCCGCGACGATGCGCTCGATGCCGCCCGCCAGGCGGCGATGGAGCAGCGGATGCCGGGCAACACGACCGGTATTTCCTGGGAAGACAAGGAAGGCAAGTGGCACGACGAGCTGGCGGCCGGCAATGATCGGCCCGAGACGGAGGTCAAGGACTAGACGGAGAGCCGGGCCCGCGCATCAGGCGGCCGCCCGGCTCATGTTTTGAGCCTTGCCAACAGGAGCTCCGCCGCGCGCTCGGCAAAGGCATTCGCATTGATGTCGAGGTCCATTTCGACGACCTCGACATTGCCGTGGAGCTCCGCTTTCAGGGCGTCGAACAGCGCTTCGTCCGCGGCCGGGTCGTGGAAGGGCTGTCCTTCGACGTCGATCAGCGAGACGCCCTTCTTCGGCACCATGACAACCGTCGGCCCCTTGGCGCGGGCGAGCTTTCCACCGATGATCCGGCCGAGTTCGGCATTCTCCTCGACGGTCGTGCGCATCAGCGTGACCTGCGGGTTGTGGCGATAGAAGGTCCGGTCCCTGAACGTGTCGGGGATAGTCTCCGGCGCCCCGAAATTGACCATGTCGAGCGCGCCGAGCGAAACGACCTGCGGGACGCCGGCGGCGCCAGCCGCCTCGAGCCTTCGAGGGCCGGCGCTGAGCACGCCGCCAACCAGCTCGTCCGCCAGTTCGGTCGTCGTCAGGTCAAGGACTCCGGCGATGAAACCCGCGCTGACCAGCTCTTCCATGCTGCGTCCGCCGGTCCCCGTCGCATGGAAGACCAGCACCTCGTAGCCGGCCTCCTCCAGCACCTCCCGCGCCCGTGTCACGCAAGGGGTGGTGACGCCGAACATGGTGGCTGCGATCAGCGGCTTGTCGTGGAGGCCGGAGGGGGCTTCGGCCTTCACCATCCCGGCGATGGCCCCGGCGGCGTTGGTCAGGATCCGCATCGACAGGCGATTGATGCCGGCAATGTCGACCACCGACGGCATCATGGTGATGTCCTTGGCGCCGACATAGGCGCTGACGTCGCCGGAGGCGAGAGTCGAGATCATCAGCTTGGGCACGCCGACCGGAAGCGCCCGCATCGCCGCGGTGCCGACCGCCGTACCGCCGCCGCCGCCCATCGAGACGATGCCGTCGATCCGGCCTTCGTCATACAGCCGTGCGACGATCGCCGCGGCGCCCTCGCTCATCACCGTGACGGCGCGGCCCCGGTCCCGTTCCTCCACCAGCCGCGCAAGGTCGACGCCGCCGGCTTCCGCCACCTCGGCCGCCCGGATATCGGGGCTGAACGAGGGAGAGCCGAGAATGCCGGCATCGATCACCAGGGTCGAGACGCCCTGCGTTTCGATCCGCTGCTTCAGGAAGGCGAATTCCTCGCCCTTGGTGTCGAGCGTCCCGAGAATTGCGACGACCTTGTGCGTCATGGCACCATCCCTCCCTCTTTCGAATCCCAACCTAACAGAGAGACGCCGTGAACCACCTCTTTGATCAGATTCGCGATCGCATGCCCGAGCCGGCGAAACCGTTCATGGACGTCTTCGGCCGGGGCGTTCTCAGCTACGGCGACATGCTTGCCGACACCGCCCGCCTTGCCAATGCGCTCGTCGAGGCCGGGGTCGAACCGGGTGACCGGGTCGCGGCCCAGGTCGCCAAGAGCCCGGAGGCAATCCTGCTCTACCTCGGCTGCGTCCGCGCCGGCGCGGCCTTCCTGCCTCTCAATACCGGCTATACCCTCAGCGAACTCGGCTATTTCTTCGGCGACGCCGAACCGCGTCTCATCGTCTGCGATCCCGAGATGGCGAAGGATATCCGTTCGGTCGCGCCGACCACGACGGTGGAGACCCTCGACGCCGCCGGCCAGGGATCGCTGACCAGACGCGCCGCCCAGTTGTCTCCCGACTTCGCGGACGCCGCCCGCGGCCCCGACGACCTGGCCGCCATCCTCTACACCTCGGGCACCACCGGCCGGTCCAAGGGGGCGATGCTCACCCACGAGAACCTCGCCTCCAATGCCCGGACGCTGGTCGACTACTGGCGTTTCACCGGCGAGGACGTGCTGATCCACGCCCTGCCGGTCTTCCACACCCACGGCCTCTTCGTCGCCACCA
>JAGRKY010000458.1 GCA_020442095.1 Bauldia sp. | reverse complement strand
TTTGGTCTGATAGGAGCTGTCGTTGAAATCGGCGTTCGATCTTTCGGGACGGAGAATCATGGTCATCGGCGCCGCCGGCGGCATCGGCCAGGCGACCGCGCGGGTGCTGGCGAGCCAGGCGGCGCGGCTGGTGCTCGTTGACCGGGAGTCGCCGGCAGCGCTCGCCGCGGAACTCGCGGCGGCCGGCGCGGAAGCGGCGCCCTTCGGATGCGACGTCGCCTCGCGGGCGGCGATCGAGGATCTCGTCGCGCAGGCCGGCGACGTCGATGCCCTCGTCTATGTCGCCGCGATCTGTCCGTGGGACGACTGGAACGACGAGGGCTGGGACGAGCGGTTCGACCAGGTGATCGCGGTCAACCTGCGCGGCGCCGTCTTCGCCGCCCGGGCGCTGATGCCGGGCATGGCGAAGCGCGGCGGCGGCAGGATCGTCCTGGTCGGCTCGCTCGCCGGCAAGATGGGCGGGCTGATCGCCAGCGCCCATTACGTCGCCTCGAAGGGCGGCCTCCATGCCATCGTCAAGTGGCTGGCCCAGCGCGGCGGCCCGCAGAACATTCTCGTCAACGGCATCGCCCCCGCCTCGACCGCGACGCCGATGATGGAGGGGCGGCCGGTCGATCTCGAACGGATCCCGCTCCGCCGCATGTCGCAGCCGGAAGAGGTCGCCTGGCCGGCGGCCTTCCTGTGTTCCGACGCCGCGAGCTACATCTGCGGCACCATCCTCGACGTCAATGGCGGCGTCTATATGAGCTGAGATGCAGCGGCGGGCCGGCCGTTCGCCTCTTCCTCGTCCGGGTTGACGCCCTGCCAGTAGTAGCGCGCCACCGTCGCGAGGTGAGTCTCCATCGCCGCCTCGGCCGCGATCGGGTCGCGGGCGGCGATCGCCTCGTAGATCGCCTTGTGCTGGCCGTAGATCTCCGACCGCGTCGCCCCGGCCCGCGCCGAGATCGACCGCTGCTGGGCAAGCCAGGCCATCAGGGCGTGATGGATCGAGGTGAAGACTGGATTGTGGCTGATCATCGCCAGCGTGTAGTGGAAGGTGAGATCGGTCCGCACGAAGGTCGGCTGGTCCTCCGCCGCACCGTTGGCGTCGAGCGCCGCCTTCAGCGCCCGGAGATCCTCCGCGCTCGCGTTCTTCGCCGCGTCACGGGCGAGCCCGATCTCGAACAGGGTCCGGGCATTCTGGAGATGGCGCACCCCGTCCGGCTGGGACAGCATGTGCCGGGCAGCGCCCGAGACGTCGTCGATCAACGTGTCGGCGTCGGGGCGCGAGACCCGCGCCGCGGCACCGGCCCGCGTCTCGAGCAACCCCTTCCGCCGCAGCATGAACAGGGCCTCGCGGACGGTCGAGCGCCCGACCCCGAACTGGTCCATCAGGGCGCGCTCGGACGGGATCTTGTCCCCGACCGAGAGCCGGCCCGAGAAAATGGCCAGTTCCAGGTGCTCGGCAACCTCCTCGAACTTCTTCCTTACAGCCAAGGCCGCTCCTCGAATCTCTCGCAGGCGCATCTCATACCATAGCCAACCTGTCAGACCAATTGGCGGTTCCGCGGCTGGCCTCTCCTGCGTCTGCCGCACCCTCCTCGCCACCGATGTCGTCGAGGTCATCCCGAAAGCCATACACCGCCCGACCTGCCTGTCGAAGCCAAGGCGTTGACGCACGAGCCGCCGAGCGACGTCGGGCCGAGAATCGGGACAATCGCCTCTCGGGCCCTTGAGTCCAATGGCCTGTCCCGGTATGTGTTATGTTATAACATTACAGTAAATGTACTGGATCCATGGACACCGAACGACTTCCCGTCACCGTCCTTTCCGGCTTCCTCGGCGCCGGCAAGACAACGCTGCTCAACAACATCCTGAGCAATCGCGAAGGCCGGCGCGTCGCCGTCATCGTCAACGACATGAGCGAGGTGAATATCGACGCCGAACTCGTGCGCAGCGGCGACGGCGCGCTGACGCGCACCGACGAGAAACTGGTCGAGATGACCAATGGCTGCATCTGCTGCACGCTGCGGGACGATCTTCTCATGGAAGTGCGCCGGCTCGCCCGCGAAGGCCGCTTCGACTATCTGGTGATCGAGGGGACCGGCATTGCCGAGCCCTTGCCGATCGCAGCGACCTTCGAGTTCAGGGACGAGCAAGGGGAGTCCCTTTCGGACACCGCCCGGCTCGACACGATGGTCACGGTGGTCGATGCCGCGAATCTGCTGCGCAACTATGGCAGCCAGGATTTCCTCCGTGACCGGGGCGAAATCGCCGGCGAGGGCGACGAGCGCACGCTGGTGGACCTGCTCGTCGATCAGATCGAGTTCGCCGACGTGATCGTGGTCAACAAGATATCCGACATCGACGAGGCGCAGCGCGATCTGGTGCGCAAGGTCGTGCGGGCGCTTAACCCGGATGCAAGGCTGATCGAGACCGATTTCTGCCGCGTCGATCTCGACGCCGTCCTCGATACGCATCGCTTCGACTTCGAGCGCGCCCATGAAAACCCCTTGTGGTTCAAGGAGCTCCACGGCTTCCGCGATCATGTCCCCGAGACGGAGGAATACGGCATCGGGAGTTTCGTCTATCGCGCCCGCCGCCCCTTCCACCCGGAGAAATTCAAGGCCTTCACCGCGCGGACCTGGCCCGGGCTGATTCGCGCCAAAGGCCTCTTCTGGCTGGCGACGCGGCCACAATGGGTCGCCGACATGAGCCTCGCGGGCGCGGTGTGCCGGACCGAGCCGATGGGCTTCTGGTGGGCCGCCGTTCCGAAGCAGCGCTGGCCGGATCACCCTGAATGGAAGAAGATGCTCCAGCGTCACTGGTCGCCAGGCTGGGGTGATCGGCGCCAGGAACTCGTCTTCATCGGCGCCGGAATGGACGAGGCGGCAATCCGCTCGGCGCTCGACGAATGCCTGGTCGGTGCATCCGACCCCGCCCGTTTCGACCCCTCCGCCTTCCTCGACCTGCCCGATCCGTTCCCCGCCTGGAAGCGCGCCGATGCGGCGTGATGGCGCGGTCGCGGCATTGTTCCTCGCGGTCGACGCGGCACCCATGGGGCCGGAATGCGAGGCGTGCGAACCGTCCCGGGTTGCGTAGCGGCCCGAAGGCGAGGCGGCGACTGTCTTTCCGGTTCCGGCAAGACGACGCACCCGGCGGCTCAGCGCGGCGGCCATTGTCGGCGCGGCGCAAACCGGCTTAACTTCTCTTCACGAAGAGGATCGCGGGGCCCCGGATGCGACGGCGGGACCGGTTCCCGGCAGGTGGCCGAGCCGCCGGCCGGATGCGATCGAACCAACACGGGGAGGCAGGCAATGACCAGTGGTGTTCCCAGGGGCGCTTGGGGTCTGGCTGCGGCCGCGATCGCGGCATTCGTCATCGCGGCGGCGCCGGCTTCGGCCGAGATGCCCGGCGAGAGCGAGGCCGATGTCCCGGTCCAGAAGGAGGCGATGGATGCGCTCGACCGCATGGCAGCGCATCTCAGGACCCTCAAGCAGTTCCGCCTCACCGCGGCGACCACCTTCGACGACATCCTCGATACCGGCGAACTGATCGAGATCACCGGCGAGACGACCGTCGAGGCGCGTGTCCCGGACCGGCTCAAGGCGCATGTCGTCAACGACAAGCAGGACCGGGTCTATTTCTACAACGGCACCACCGTCACCCAGTATGCGCCGCTGCTCGAGGTCTATTCCGTCTTCGACGCGCCGGACACCATCGCCGGCGTCGTCCAGGAAGCCGAATCCAAATACGGCCTCAGGCTGCCGCTCGCCGACATCTTCCTGTGGGGCAGCGACAAGGTCGAGGAACCGCCGGTCGAGCTCGCCTATTTCGCCGGCGAGACGATGATCGGCGGCAACCTCTGCGACCATTATGCCTACCGCGTACCGTGGGCGGACGTGCAGATCTGGATGCGGGCCAGTGGCGATCCGCTGCCCTGCCGGCTTGTCGTGATCGACACCGACGAGGAATCGCGCCCGCAGAAGGCGTCGACCTTCGTCTGGGATACCGACGTCGACTTCCCCGACTCGATCTTTGAATTCGCGCCGCCGCCCGGCGTCGGCGAGATCGAGCAGGAACCGGTATCCGAGTAAGAAGAGATCGAGGGAGAGACGAGATGACCAGGCTCACCACGGGACTGCTGGCCCGGATCGCATTGGCCGTTTTCCTCGCGGGATCGCTCTCGCTGACCGTCGCCGACCCGGGCTTCAGCCGCGGAGGCGGTGGTGGCGGTGGTGGCGGTGGCGGCGGAGGAGGAGGCG
>JAGRKY010000457.1 GCA_020442095.1 Bauldia sp. | reverse complement strand
CGCACTATCACTTCTACGAGACCAATTCGGGTCTCTCCTTCGACCGCGAGAAGACGAAGGGCTATCGCCTCGACATTCCGGCCGGCACTGCCGTGCGCTTCGAGCCGGGCCAGACCCGCAGCGTGACGCTGGTGCCCTATCTCGGCGAACGTCTGGTCTTCGGCTTCAACCAGAAGGTAATGGGCGAGCTGTGAGCCCCGCGCGGAGACGAGCCCCGGCGCCGGAAATCCGCTACGCCCTGGTGCTCCAGGGCGGCGGGGCGCTTGGCGCTTACGAACTCGGCGTGCTCCAGCGGCTCTTCAAGGAGCCGGGCTTCCAGCCTCACTACGTCTCCGGCGTCTCGATCGGCGCGATCACCGCGGCGATCCTGGTCGGCGCCCGCAACGGCGATCCGCTCGCGTGCCTGGCCTCGCTGTGGGAAGACTTTGTCGTCAAGGGCTCGCCCGTCGTGCCGGCCTTCTTCGAGCCGGGTCTCTCCGCGCTCGGCAACCCCGCCTTCTACCGCGTCCGCCGCGACTATCTGGCGATGCCCTTCTGGACGAGCTTCTACGAGCTCGGCCCGATCCGCGACCGGCTTTGCGAGCTGGTCGATTTCGACGCGCTGATGGAGAGTCCGACCCGGCTGGTGGTGACGGCCACCAATATCGAGACCGGCGAAATCGAGGCCTTCGACAACAGCGGCGCGACCGGGCCGCTCACCGTCGACCATGTGCTGGCGAGCGGCAGCCTGCCGCCGGGTTTCCCGATGACGCCGATCGGCGAGTCGCTCTATTGGGACGGCGGGCTGTTCGACAACACGCCGCTGTCGCCGCTCCTCAAGCTGATCGACCCGATCGACGCGCCGCACACCAAGCTGTTCGTGGTCAACCTCTTCCCCAAGGCGGGAAAGGTGCCGAAGGACATGATCGCGGTGTCCGACCGGATGATCGAGCTGATCTTCGCCAACAAGATGCGCAAGGACGTCGACATCGCGAAGACCGTCAACCGCTTCGTCGCGCTGATCGACGAGATGGTCGCGGCGCATCCCGAGGTGCGGCATCTCCTCGACCAGCCGGAATTCGAGCAGCTCCGCCGCTACAAGGCGCTTTCCGATATCGTCGAGATCACCAACAATCGCGACGAGCCGGTGAACGCGGCTTCGGATTTCTCGCGCGATGCGATCGCGGCCCGGATCGCGGCGGGCCTCCATGACGCCGACAAGGCGCTGAAAGAGACGATGGCGGCGGCGGCATGAGCGGTGACGGATGCTCCAGCGGAAGCTGTCCTTGCGGCGCCGTCCTGTTTGCCGCGGCGACATTCAACCCAACCATGTCTGACGGCAGAAGCCGCTAATCCAGAGGCGACAGCACCATGCCCTACAAGATTTCCCGCGCCGCCTATGCCGAGATGTTCGGCCCGACCGTCGGCGACAAGGTCCGCCTCGCCGATACCGAGCTGGTCATCGAGGTCGAGAAGGATTTCACGACCTATGGCGAGGAAGTGAAGTTCGGTGGCGGCAAGGTCATTCGCGACGGCATGGGCCAGAGCCAGATCCCCAATGCCGAGGGCGCGGTCGACACGGTGATCACCAATGCCCTGATCGTCGACCACTGGGGGGTGGTCAAGGCGGATGTCGGCATCAAAGACGGCAAGATCTCGGGGATCGGCAAGGCCGGCAACCCGGACGTCCAGCCCGGCGTCGACATCATCGTCGGACCGGGCACCGAGGCGATTGCCGGCGAGGGCAAGA
>JAGRKY010000456.1 GCA_020442095.1 Bauldia sp. | reverse complement strand
AATGACCTATCGCGAGGCGATCGTCATCGCCCTCCAGGAGGAGATGCGTCGCGATCCGACGACGCTGATCATGGGCGAGGACATCGGCGAATCGGGCGGTCCGTTCAAGACCTGCCAGGGCCTCTACGAGGAATTTGGCGCGGCGCGGGTCCGCGACACGCCGATCGCCGAGACCGGCTTCGTCGGCGCCTCGCTCGGTCTGTCGTTGACCGGCTACCGGCCGATCGCCGAGATCATGTTCGCGGATTTCCTCGGCGTCGCCTTCGACCAGATCGTCAATGGCATCGCCAAGCACCGCTTCATGTCGGGTGGCAAGGTCAAGACGCCGATCGTCATCCGGGCAATCGGCGGCGCGGGCCTGCGCTTCGCCGCCCAGCATTCCCAGACCGCCGAATCCTGGATGCTGTCGGTGCCGGGCCTCAAGATCGTCTGCCCGTCGAATCCCGAGCAGGCCTATCTGATGCTCAAGGCCGCGATCCGCGACGACAACCCGGTTCTGGTGCTCGAGCACAAGGCGCTGCTGTCGATGAAGGGGCCGGTGCCGGTCGGGACCGATGAGGTGGCGATGCCGACCGGGCCGAGGATCCTCCGCGAAGGCTCGGACGTCACCATCGTCGGCAGCCTCGCCATGGTCGGCCGTTCGCTTGACGCCGCCGACATCCTCAGGGACGAGGGCATCGCCGCCGAGGTCATCGACATCCAGGTGCTGCGCCCGCTCAATGTCGAGCTGATCGCCGAGAGCGTCCGGCGCACCAACAACCTGGTCGTCGTCGAGGAGCAGTCGCCGACCGGCGGCTGGAGCTCGGACGTCGTCGCCGACGTCGTCTCCCAGGCCTTCGACTATCTCGACAGCCCACCGGCGCGGGTGACGCTTCCCGACCATCCGCTGCCCTACAGCCCCGGTCTCGAGGACGCCATGCTGCCCTCGCCGGAAAAGATCGCCGCAACCGCCAAAGCGCTGCTCGAATAGGGGACGCCACGGCATGGATTTTCTCCTCCCCAAGCTCAGCGCCACCATGGAAACCGCCACCATCGGCCGCTGGCTGAAGCAGGTCGGCGACGCGGTCAAGACCGGCGAGCCGCTTGTCGAGCTCGAGACCGACAAGGCGACCATGGAGGTCGAATCGCCGGTCGACGGCAAGGTGCTCGAGCTGATGGCCGAAGCCGGCGCGGAGCTCGCGGTCGGCGCCGTGCTTGCCCGCTTCGAGACCGCTGGCGTGGCACCGGCCGCTACGGCCAGGTCCGCCAAGCCGGAATCCTCGACGCCCGCGCCGCCGTCGCCGAAGGCGCCGGCCCCCGTCGCCGCGGCGCGGAGCGCGCCCGCCGGCGAACGGATCCTCGCCTCGCCGATGGCGAAGCGCCTCGCCGGCATCCACGGTGTCGACCTCGCCGGCCTCGCCGGGTCCGGCCCGCATGGCCGCATCCGCGCCCGCGACGTCCTGGCGGCAGCCGAGGCGAAGCCGGAAGCGCCCGCCGCGGCCCCGGCCCTGAGGCCGGTCGCCGCGCCGATGCCGATCGCCACCGGCCCGCTGCCGGCCAATGCCGAGCCGCTGTCGCCGATGCGGAGCCGCATCGCCACCGCCGTGTCGCTGAGCCGCCAGACGATCCCGTCCTTCGTCCTCGACCGCTGGATTGACACCACCGCGGTCGCGCGCGCCAAGGCGATGATCGGTCCGGAGATCGAGCAGTCGGCCGGCGTCAAGCTGACCTTCACCGATTTCCTGCTTCAGGCGCTGGCCGATTGCCTCGCCCAGTCGCCGCGGATGCTGGTCCGCTATGTCGAGGGCGAGGGACAGCCGGCGCTGGTCCGCTCCTCCTCGGTCGATATCGGCCTCGTGGTCGCGGTCGAGGACGGGGTGATGATCCCGGTCCTGCGCGATCTCGCCGGCAAGCCGCTCGCCTCGATCGCCTCCACCCGCCAGGCCGCCGTCCAGCGCGCCCGCTCGGGGCGGCTGGCCCAGTCCGACGCCGACCCGGCATCGATGTCGCTGTCGAATGTCGGACGCGCCGGCGCCGATCGCTTCGAGGCGATCATCCAGCCGCGCGAATCGAGCATCATCGCGATCGGCCGCGAGCATGAGAAGGTCGTGCCCCGGGCCGGCGGCATCGCCGTCAGCACCGGCATCAACGTGACGCTCTCCGTCGACCACCGGCTGATCGACGGCGTCACCGGCGCGGAATTCCTTGGCAGCCTCGCCGACCGGATCGAGCTCGGCCCCTGGTCGGCGCACTAGCGGGCGGCGTCGCGGAGACGGTCGCGCCGTCGCGAATCGCCACGGCAGGTGGACGGAGATTCGGTGCGGCCCATCCGGGCGGAAAGGTGTATCCGGCGGCGGTCGGCAAGCGCGAATTGCCGGCGCAGCGCGGGACGGAAATCGCCGGCGGCCTAGCGAAACGGCGGTTTCTGCGTCCTGTTGGATGGTCCGTCGGCGCGTCGGCGGGCCGCAATCCACAGACGTGACGCCGTGCGGCGAGCTTGATATGATCTTGCCCGGCTAACTTCTTTTGCATCAGCAGGGGTGCCATGCGTCTCGGAAAGGTCGGCTATTATTCGGACTTCGTCGTCTATCCGGTTGCCATAGCCGGGATGGCGAGTTTCGCGCTGTGGCGGACGTGGCCTGACCACTACGGAACCACGCTCGCCGCGTTTGTCGTCGGCGTCGCGATCTGGACCCTGGTCGAATACGTGATGCACCGCTACGTGCTGCATCACCTGCCGGGCGTCCGTGAGATGCATGAAGCGCATCACCGGGAGCAGGCGGCATTGATCGGCACGCCGATCTGGCTGAGCCTGATCCTCATCTTCGGCCTCGTCTATGTGCCGCTCTATCTGGCCGTTCCGGCAGTCGCCGGGGGGCTGACCGCCGGCTTCATGCTCGGCTATCTCTGGTACGTCTCGGTTCACCACCTGATCCACCACGGCGGTCTCGGCCGCAGCGCCCTCGCCATGCGCCTCAAGCGCCGGCACATGCTCCATCACCATTTCAACGACGAGGGCAATTACGGCGTGACGAGCGGTTTCTGGGACAAGGTCTTCGGCACCGATATCCAGGTCCGTGGCTCGCGGACGGGCGGCAATTCCGCCGGGAGCTGATGCCGTCCGGTTGTAGTCTTCGGTGCCGTCAACCTTCTCTTAGTAAGAATTGGCGAAATGCGATGCGATCGCGCGGCGATCGCCTAGAATGACGCGAAATACGCCTGTGTATGCGTTGCGTGGTCATGAGCATCATCGCCATCAAGTGCCCGAAGACCGGGCAGACGATTTCAACTGGCATCGAGGCTGACGCGGCCAGCTTCGAGGCGATGCCCCTTGCCAATCAGACAGTCGATTGCTGGGCCTGCGGCGGCCGGCATTCCTGGTCGCGTCGCTGGGCGACGCTGGTCGATCTCGATACCCCCGAAGCGAAGCGCGCCGGCGTTCCCGTCCGCGCTCCCGTGATCGCATGACCCGGCGCGGGCCCGGTTTCGGCAAGCGATGGCCCGCGCGCTCGATAATTCATGGCAATACCCTTCGTCCGACGGCAGGCTCGTCGTATCGGAAACACCGGGATACCCCTGTCTCCGGCGCGCGGGCGCCTTCCGTTAAGTCCCTGTTAACCCAACATTTTAATCGGAGTTTGAATGAATTTTGATCAAACTCTCCGACGGGAACGGCGCGATATCGCTCGTGCCGGGAACTGGGAAGGAAGTATATGTCGGACGACGTCACGCGCTTGATGGAATCGCTCGCCCATGGCGTGCCGAGCGAGGAAGGCATGCTGACGCTGGGCCTCCATCACTGGAAGGTGGGCGACGTCGTCGAGGCGTATAAATGGCTGCTTCTCGCCGCCGACTTCAACAATCCCTACGCGAGCATCCACGAGAAGGAGCTCGTCCGCGAGATGACCGCCGAACAGGTCTATGAATCGCGCCGGCGCGTCTTCGCCTTCCGCTCTGCATCCGTCGTGGTCGAGGTCGAATCCATGTCCCCGGAGCGCCGCGCGGGCGTGCCCACCGACGCCATCGTCTGAGACGCGTTCGCGTCCGGCAGACCAGGCCGGTCAGCCCGTCCGGCTCACACAGACTCCCCCCTATAAAGGCAGGCGACCCATGCCGTGCGCGAAGAGCTCGACCAGAGCCTGATGCGTCGGGAAGGCAGGCGGACAGGGAGGGCGGCGACCCGTCCTCCCTCGCGTCGCTATTCGATGACGACGACCTTGGTGCCGACCGGCGTCTTGCTGTAGACGTCGATGATGTGCTCGTTCAGCATGCGGATGCAGCCGGACGAAGCGTATTTGCCGATCGACTTCGGCGCATTGGTGCCGTGGATCCGGTACTCGGAATAGCCGAGATAGAGAGCGCGGGCGCCGAGCGGATTGCCGGGGCCGCCCTTGACCACGGCCGGCAGGGTCTTTCCCTCGGCCTTGGCGCGGGCGATCATGTCCTTTGGCGGACGCCAGTCCGGCCACTCGACCTTCTTGCTCACCTTCATCGAGCCTTCCCACTCGAAGCCCTCGCGACCGACGGCGACGCCGTAGCGCAGCGCCCGACCCTGGCCGACGAGCAGGTAGAGGTAGCGCTCGGAGTTGTCGACGATGATGGTGCCCGCCGGATAGGAGGAGCGGTAGAAGACCGGCGTGCGGCGCAGGTTCGGCGCCAGCTGGTTCTCGCCCTTCAGCGGCGGAAGATTGTTGAACTCGTCGTCGGTGAAAGTCACCGGCGGCGGCTTCTTGCTGAACAGGCCGGCGTCGGAGGGCGCGACCGAGACGACCATGACTGCGGCGGCCAGGCCAGCCGCCGCCAAGGCCGAGATTCTTCCGGACTTGACCTTCAATTGATGATCCTCACTTCACCTGTCATTCGCTGTCGGCGCGCCCCCCGGGTCCGACCCGGTCCGACAGCAACAATACTGTTTCCATGCCCCCCGGCGACCCGGTGAGTCAACGGACATATGCTCGGAAAACGTTCGGCCGCGATATCCGATTTGCGCAGGTTTCAGCCGTTTTTCCCGAATCCCGTTTCCCAGCTTGCGTAGACCCGGTCAAGTCACGAAATCGTGGCGAAGATGGTGGAGCAACCTGACAAACGCTCTTTTCTCCAGGAGAACCCGGTCCTTTGCCGTGTCCGGTCAGCGGCCGAGCGCGTCGCGATCGGCGATGATCAGGCTGTCGGGGTGCCGCCGGAGCAGGGTCGCCGGCACCTCCGGCGAGATGTCGCCGCCGGTCATCCGGGACAGGATTCCCGCCTTCGCCGCGCCGCTGGCGATGAGGACGAGCCGGGCGCTCTCCGCGAGCGTGCCGAGGCCGAGGGTGAAGGCGGTCGTCGGGACGTCGGCCTCGCTGCCCCAATAGGCGGCGTTGGAGCGGATCGATTCCGCTGTGAGCGACACCTGGCGCGTGCGGCTGTCGAAGGCGCTGCCGGGTTCGTTGAAGCCGAGGTGGCCGTTGGGCCCGAGGCCGACGACGGCAAGGTCGATGCCACCGCGCGCGGCGATGCCGGCTTCGATGCGCCCGGCCTCGGCGGCCGGGTCGGCCTTCGGATCGAAGGCGAGCACCGCGTCGTCGCCAACGCCGATCGGATCGAGAAGCGCCTGCCTGAGCCAGGAGAGCAGGCGCCGGCGGTCGTCGGCGGCGAGCCCGGCATATTCGTCGAGGGTGACGAAGCGCACCGCGGTGAAATCGGCGGCGCCGGATTTCGCCGCCCGGACCAGCTCGCGGAACAGGCCGAGCGGCGTGTTCCCGGTCGGCAGGACGAGGAGCGTCGTGGGCTTTGCCCGGACCTGGTCGATGACGATGTCGGCGGCCTTGTGGCTGAGATCGTCATAGTCGGTCGCTTCAAGGATCTTCATGGTCAGGTCTCTTCTCGCCACAGGGAGGCGGCGCCGATCGCCCCGGCATAGGCGCCGAGGGTGCCGAGCCGGATCGTCAGGTCGCGCCGGAAATCGGGTGGGCAGGCGGCGAGCCAGGCGGTCTCGATCGCCGTGCGGAGTGGTTCTCCGAGCGCGGTGACGCCGCCGATCACGACTACCATCTCGAGGTCGAGGAGGAGATGGGCATTGGCGATCGCCTGGCCGGTCAGCCGGAAGACATCGTCGAGCGATCCGTTATCGTCGCCGGCCTGCCAGGCGGCGAACATCTCGCCGAAGTCGCGCCCGGCCCGCCGCGCCAGGCTCGCCGGTGCCGCGACATCCTCGAAGGTCGGCCAGCTTCCGCTTCCGGGTGGGGCGACCAGGCGCCAGACGCCGATCTCGCCGGCGCCGCCATGGGCTCCGGCGAGGATGCGGCCGTCGAGGAGCAGCCCGGCGCCGATGCCGGTGCCGAGGGTCAGGGTCATGGCGTTGCGGACATTCCGGGCCGCCCCGGTCCAGGCCTCGCCCCGCATGGCGGAGCGCCCGTCATGCTCGACGCGGCAGGGGGCGCCGAGCGCCTCGCCAAAGGCTTCGACCAACGGCAGGTCGGCGAGGTTGGGGAGGTTGGTGCTGTCGATCCGCATCGTGCCGTCGGGCTGGATCAGGCCGCCGAAGGCGAGCCCGACGTGGTCCGGCGGCTCTCCCCGGCCGACGGTGGCGACGGCGTCCCGCGCGATGGCGAACAGCGACTCGCGCGAAATCCGCCCGCCGGCCGGCAGCGTCTCGCGGGCGATGACCGTGCCGGCGTCGTCGACCGTCACCGCCTTCAGCGTCGTCCCGCCGATATCGAGGCCGAAATACAAGGCGGGGTTCCTAGCGGCGGAATGCCTTGAGGCGATCGATCCGGCGCTCGCCGTCGCTCGTCCCCCGCATGTTGAGGAAATCAGTGAAGGTGAAGACGCACAGCCCGTCGACATCGCTCGCCTCCACGCCGTCGACCGAGCGGATGAATTCGTCGGTGGTGATCTCCTCGGCGCGGCCGCGCCCGGCATGCATGCCGTCGAGATAGAGCGCGCTGCCCTGGACGGTGCAGACCGTGGTCGCGCCATTCGCGCGGCGCTTGATGTCCGCGCCGACGGCGCCCGGCCAGGCGGCGTCGCGCCTGAGGATCTGGTGATAGGACATGACCTCGAAGACGTCCGACACCGGCTCCAGCCGCGTCACGCTCTGGCCGAAGACCTCCTCGACCGCGTTGCCGAAATCCTCGAGGAAGAAGGGCAGCGTATTGATGGCGATTCTGATGTCGGGCTTGATCGCCGAGACCGCGGCGCGGATGCGGGCGACCGCCGCGACCGTCACGTCGCATTTCCAGTCGCGCCACGCCGGCCGGTGCTTTTCGGCGATGATCCCGGCCGCGGCGACGGCGTCGTTGACCGGCAGATCGATTCCGGTGTCGGTGCAGAAGCGGCTGAGCGTCTCCCTGCCGTAGCAATAGTCGGGCATCGTCGCGCGATCGACGTCGGGCAGCCAGATCTCCCAGAGGCCCGGCCAGCGGATGAAGCCGAGATGGACGCCGTCCGGCTCGAGGGCGCGGACCGCCGGCTCCAGCATGCCGATCTTGTGGTCGATATTGGCCTTACGGTCCGGCGGCAGGGCGATGTACCAGTCGGTCTTCCCCTCGATATCGCCGAACTGGTCGGTCGGCAGCAGGTCGGGATGACCGGCGATGAAATTCGGATCGAAGCCGATATTCAGCGAGGCGAAATAGCTGATGCCGCGTGCGCGCAGCGCGTCGCGGAAGGCGCGGTCGTCGAGGGTCTCGAAGCGCTCGGCTTCCTCCGGCGGAATCTCGCTCTCGATGGCGGTGTCCTGCATCGGCAGGAGACGGCTCTGCGCCATGACATAGGTGACGCCCATGCCGGCAAGGATGTCGGCGGCCTCCTCCGGCTCCAGCCGGAAGCGGGTGTACCAGATGTTGTCGTAGATCTTCATTCCGACTCGAGGATCGAGCATGGGTCGGCGCGGCCTCTCTCTGACAGGCGTCGATGCGGTGGACACCGGCCGGGGTCGCGCCCGGCCGGTGCTGGTTCAGGCGGTAGGACTACCACTCACCCTTGAAGTCGCCGACATTCTCGGCGGTGATCTTCGGCATCGGGATGATGTTGCGCTTTTCCGGCAGGCTCTCGCCATTGGCAAGCATGATGGCGAATTTCAGCGCCTGCTGGGCGTCGGTGGTCGGGGACTGGTCCATCGTCCCGTACATCAGGCCCTCGCGGATCGCCTTGAGACCGTCGATGGTGCCGCCGGTGCCGACGACCTTGATGTCGCCGCGGCCGGCCGCCTTGAACACCTCCGCCGCCGCGGCGCCGGAATTGTCGTCCTGGGCGAAGACGCCGACCATGTCGTCGCCATAGGCGGTCAGGAAGGCCTGGGCGACGTCCTTCGCCTTGACCGGGTTCCAGTCGGCGGTCTGGGCGCCGAGGATGGTGATCCCCGACTTGAGCTCGGCGAGGCGATCCTTGAGGCCCTGGGTGCGGAGCAGCGTCGTGCTCTGGCCGGGCGAGCCTTCGATGATCGCGATGCCGCCCTTGCCGCCGAGCGCGTCGTTGAGGAGTTCAGCGGCGATCACGCCCTGGACGTAGTCGTCCGGACCGGAATAGCCGGCGAGCAGGGCCTGACCGGGCTCGGCCGGCTCGTTGGAGACGGCGAGGATCGGAATGCCGGCGTCATGCGCCTTCTTCAGCGCCGGGATGACGGCATTGCCGTCGAGCGAGGTCACCAGCAGCACGTCGACGCCGCGATTGACCAGCGAGTCGATGTCGCTGCTCTGCTTGGCGATATCGCCGTCGGCGCTGAGCGTCACGACCTCGACGCCGTCCGTGTTGGCGGCAGCGGCCTCGAGCGCGTTGGTGACGGCGGCGATGTAGGGCCAGCCGAGATTCGGCTGGGAATGGCCGATGACGATATCGGCCGCCGAGGCGGCGACCGGAGCGGCGAGAAGTCCCGACGCGACGGCCGCGGCGCCCATAAGTCTGGTCACAGCAAACATTGTTTTCGTTCCTCTTTCGGTTCCACTCTGTTGGCCGGTTCGCCGGCCCGACGGCCTCTCCTTCCTCAGCGCGGCCGCAGGCGCATGAGCATGCCGTCGGTGACCACCAGGGCGAACAGCAGTCCGCCAATGGTCATGCGTTGGTAGTAGGACG
>JAGRKY010000455.1 GCA_020442095.1 Bauldia sp. | reverse complement strand
TGCCGACCGACAGCGGCCGGCCGCATGACGTCTATCGCTGCGTCGCCTGCGGGACGGCGGTATGGAGCGACTATGGCCGGCGCCCGGGCCTCCGCTTCGTGCGGATCGGGACGCTGGACGACCCGACCGCCATGAAGCCTGACGTCAATATCTACACGCGGTCCAAGCTGCCTTGGGTCGTGCTCCCCGACGACGTACCGGCCTTCGAGGCGTTTTACAGCGCACGGCAGCTATGGCCCGCCGAAAGCCTCGAACGGCGGGCCGCAGCCGTCGGTGCCGGGCGCTAGACCTTCACCCAGACGGCGCCTTTCTGGGAGGATTTCACTGCCGCCTCGATGAACTGCATCCCGGCAAGGCCGTCCTCGACCGTCGGATAGACGACGGCCGCATCAAGCTTCTTGCCGTCGCGATGGGCGCGGATCGCCCGTGCCGCTTCGGCATAGATGTTGGCGAAGCCTTCGAGGTAGCCCTCGGGATGCCCGGGCGGGACGCGGCTGACGCGGCCTGCCTCCGGGCCGGAGCCGGCGCCAGCGCGGGTGATCAACTGCGGCGGCTTGCCGAAGGCAGTGAACCACAGGTAGTTCGGATCTTCCTGCTTCCAGACGAGGCCGCCCTTCGAGCCGTAGACGCGCAGCATCGCGCCGTTCTCATGGCCGACCGCTACCTGGCTCGCCCACAGCATCCCCTTGGCGCCGCCCTTCCAGCGCAGGAGGATGTTGTCGTTGTCGTCGAGCTTGCGGCCCTTGACGAAGGCAGTCAGGTCCGCACACAGCGAGTCGAGCTTCAGCCCGGTGACGAAGCTGGCGAGATTGTAGGCGTGGGTGCCGATGTCGCCGATCGACCCGCCCGCCCCGGACTGCTTGGGATCGGTGCGCCACTTGGCCTGCTTGTTCGCCGTCGCCTCGGCCTTCTCGGTCAGCCAGTCTTGGGCGTATTCGGCCTGGACGACGCGGATATCGCCGAGCTCGCCGGCGGCGACCATCGCGCGGGCCTGCCGTACCATCGGATAGCCGGTGTAGTTGTGGGTGAGGACGAAGACGAGGCCCGACTTCTTGACGAGCTGAACCAGTTCCTTCGCCTCCTTCACCGTCGTCGTCATCGGCTTGTCGCAGATGACGTTGATGCCGGCCTTGAGGAAGGCCTTGGCGACAGGCCCATGCATGTGGTTCGGCGTGACGATCGCGACCGCCTCGATGCCGTCCGGGCGCTTCGCCTCGGCCTTGGCCATCTCCTCGTAGCTGCCATAGGAGCGGTCCGGATCGAGTCCGAGCTCCTCCGCCGAGGCGATCGCCCGCTTGCGGTCGGACGACAATGCGCCGGCCACCAGCACATACTGGTCGTCCATCCGCGCCGCGAGACGGTGCACGGCGCCGATGAAGGCCCCCTGCCCGCCGCCGACCATGCCGAGCCTTATCCGGCCACCCTCGAGCTTGTCGCTTCGTCCCTCAACCATTCCTCTAGTCTCCTCAAATATGCGTCCTTCGAGGCTTGCTGCGCTCGCTCCTCAGGATGGCGAGGGTGGGTGTCCCTCCCCCGGTACCTGAAACAGCGTCGCTCCCACCTCACTCCATTTCCGCCATCCTGAGGTGCACGGCCGCATAGCGGCCGGGCCTCGAAGGACGCAGATCGACGCCGCGCGAGCGATGACCTGCGTCCTGGATGATCAAATCCCCAGCATCTTCCGGTTGGCTTTCCGGTCGGTGCCCGCGTCGGCGAAATCGTCGAAGGCGCGCTCCGTCACCTTGATGATATGCGCCTTGATGAACTCGGCGCCTTCGCGCGCGCCTTCCTCCGGGTGCTTCAGCGCGCATTCCCATTCCAGCACCGCCCAGCTGTCATAGTCGTACTGGGCGAGCTTGGAGAAGATGCCGGCGAAATCGACCTGGCCGTCGCCGAGCGAACGGAAGCGGCCGGCGCGGTTCACCCATGACTGGAAGCCGCCATAGACGCCCTGCTTGCCGGTCGGATTGAACTCGGCGTCCTTGACGTGAAAGGCGACGATCCGCTCGTGGTAGATGTCGATGAATTCGAGATAGTCGAGGCACTGCAGGACGAAGTGCGACGGGTCGTAGTTGATCCCGCAGCGGGGATGGTTGTCGACCCTGTCGAGCAGCATCTCGAAGGTCTCACCGTCGAAGACGTCCTCGCCCGGATGCAGTTCGAAGCCGATATCGACGCCCTGCTCGTCGCAGGCGTCGAAGATCGGCCGCCAGCGCTTGGCGAGTTCGTCGAAGCCTTCCTCGATCAGTCCCGGCGGCCGCTGCGGCCAGGGATAGATGAACGGCCAGGCGAAGGCGCCGGTGAAGGAGACTTGTGTATCAAGGCCGAGGTTGCGGCAGGCCTTGGCGGCGAGCTTGACCTGGTTGATCGCCCACTTGGTCCGCTCCTTGGGATTGCCGCGCACTTCCGGCGCCGCGAAGGCGTCGAAGGCGTCATCGTAGAGCGGATTGACCGCGACCAGCTGCCCCTGGAGATGGGTCGAGAGCTCGGTGATCTCGAGGCCGTGCTCCTCGACGATGCCCTTGACGTCGGCGCAATAGGTCTTGCTCGACGCCGCCTTCTTGAGGTCGAACAGGCGGCCGTCCCAGCTCGGGATCTGGATGCCCTTGTAGCCGTAGTTGGCCGCCCAGGCGGCCATGCCGTCGAGCGAGTTGAACGGCGCGTCGTCGCCCGCGAACTGGGCGAGGAAGATCGCCGGTCCCTTCATCGTCTTCATCGTTTCTTCCCTTCCTGTTGCCGCGTCGCGCCTAGAGGTAATCGTTGAGCAGGCGTTCGAGATATTCCTGCTTGCCACTCTTAGGCTGCGGCTCCACGCCCTTCTTCAGCACGGACGCGGACAGGTCGTCCAGTGATCGTTTGCCGGCGAGGATCGCCTTGCCCTCGCGCGAGTCCCATCCGGAATAGCGCTCGGCGACGAAATCGGCGAGCACGCCGTCGTCGATCATCTTCTCGGCCATCAGCAATCCGCGGGCGCAGGCATCCATCGACGCGGCATGGGCGACGAGCAGATCGTCCGGCTCGATCGACTGGCGCCGCACCTTGGCGTCGAAGTTGAACCCGCCGGTACCGAGACCGCCGGCCTTGAAGATGTAGTAGCAGGCGAGCGCCATCTCCGGGACGTTCATCGCGAACTGGTCGGTATCCCAGCCGAGCAGGTAGTCGCCGC
>JAGRKY010000454.1:697-3465 GCA_020442095.1 Bauldia sp. | reverse complement strand
CGCCGCCGAAGCACCAGCCGATGGTCCCGACCTTGCCGTTGCCTTGCGGGTTCTTCTTCAGCCAGTCGATCGCCGTGACCAGCTTCTTCGTCGCGAGGTCCGCGTCGAGTCCCTTGATCAGCGCCATGGCGCCGTCGGGCGTCGTCGCCGGTTCGGCATCGAACAGGTCGATGGCGAAGGCGATGAAGCCGAGCTTGGCGAATTCGGCGGCGACCGACTTGATCTGGTCGTTCAATCCCCACCATTCGTGGACGAGGAGGAGGGCGGGGGCATTTTCGGCGTCCGGCAGCGCCAGCGCTCCCTTCACCGGAGCGCCGCCCGGCATGTCGATCTCGATCATCTCGACCGTGTCCGCCTGGGCGCGCGCCAGGACCGGGTCGAAAAGCACGGCCGCGAGCGGAAGGGCCGCGAGCCCCTTGAGGAATGCCCGCCTTTGCTCGTCGGGAATGATGATGGGCGGCATTTCCTTATGCGCGCCGCAGCCGTCAAGATCGCACATGGCTGGTCTCCTCTGGTCGTGTCGGGTGGATTCTACAGCGATGGAAACTAGGGCCTGAACACACGATCCCTGATCACGCATCGGTCACGGATGTGTGAGGCCCGGCACGAACCTAGATCCAGCTCGCGGCACCGTCCCTGATCAGCATGGCCTGGTCCTGCGGGAACGGCATCGCCACCGCCTCATGCGGGTCGAGGTCGAGCAAGGTGCGGCGCAGGACCCGGCCGACCCCGCCGTGAGACACCGCCATCGTCGGCCGCTTGATACCGGCGAACCACGTCTCGACCCGTTCCGACAACAGTCGGTAGCTTTCCCCGCCGGGTGGCAGGAAGCCCCACTTGTCGCGCTCCCGCGCCGCCACCTGGGCCGGATCCTGTTGGCGAAGCTCTTCGGTGGTGAATCCCTCCCATTCGCCGAAGGTGATTTCGCGGAGCCGGTCGTCGAGATGATAGGCGGACGGATCGAGTCCCATGGCGAGCCGGGCGATCTCCATGGTCTCGCGGGATCGCTCGAGCGGGCTGGCGACGAAGTCGTAGCCGGCGATATCCGGAATCGCCGCGAGGACTGCCTTGCCGTTCCGCTTCGCCTGGCCGCGCCCGTTGTCGTTCAGCGGGATGTCTCTTTGTCCCTGCAGGCGTCCTTCGACATTCCAGTCGGTCTCGCCGTGGCGAAGGAAGACGATGGTCGGCTGCATGTCGGGGAATCCATTCCGGGCACGGTTGCCCGGAGGTTCTGCGGCAATGCGGGCCGGGAGGCAAGAGAGGCGGCGCCTTAACGCCCCGCCTGGGCGACATAGGTGCCGACTTCCTCGACCAGATGGTCGAACATCAGCCGCATCCGCCTGACCGACCGGAGGTCCTCGTGCATGGCGACCCAGACCTCGAGGTCGATGCCAAAGGCGTCGGTGAGCACCGGGATGAGCTCGGGTTGCCGACGGGCGAGGCCGGTCTGGCAGCCGCCGATGCCGGCGCCGGCCCGGATCGCGGCGAGCTGGGCGAGGTCGCTGTCGGTCCTGAAGCTGAAGATGTCACGGTCGATATCGATGCCCCGCGACTTCATCGCCCGGATGCTCGGAGTCTCCGTGTCGAAGCCGATGACGGTGTGCGAGGCGAGGTCGGCAAGGGTCCGTGGCATGCCATGCGCTTCGAGGTACCGGCGATGGGCATGGAGACCGATATGCACGGCGCCGAGCTTGCGGGCGACGAGCGCCGCCTGGGTCGGCCGGACCATGCGGATGGCGATGTCGACCTGCCGGCGCAGCAGGTCCTCGGTCTCGTTCGACAGGACGAGCTCGACGGCAACGGCCGGATGCGCGTCGAGGAAGCGGCCGAGAATGGGCGGCAATATCTCACCGCCGACGATTTCGCTCGCCGAGATGCGGATCGCGCCACGCACCTCCTCCGCCTCCCCGGACGCGATACGGAGCAGGGCCGCGGCCGTGCCGGCCATCGAGTCGGCGTAGGGCGCGAGCTCGACCGCCGCCGCCGTCGGCTCCAGCCCGACCTGCGAGCGGGTGAAGAGCGCGGTGCCGAGATCGGCCTCCAACTGGTCGATATGCCGGCCCACGGTGGGCTGGGTCAGCGTCAGCGCGCGGGCGGCGGCCGAGAGGCTGCCTTCGCGCATGACGGCGCGGAACGTCCGCCAGAGGGTCCAGTCAGGATCGCGGATAGCCATACAAATATGTATTGCAGAAGTGCATTTATATGCAATTTCTTTATAGGCGCCTTTGACCTACGTGTCTTGCCGGGACAGGAAAGGAGACGATCATGACGGAACGGAAGACGGCTCTGGTGATTGGCGCGACGGGCGGCTTCGGTGGTGAAGTCGCGTTGGCGTTGCTGCGGCGCGGGTGGCGGGTGAAGGCGCTGAGCCGCCGGGTCGACGAAGCCGCGAACCGCCATCCCGAACTCAAGCCGGTGGAATGGATCACCGGCGATGCGATGAACCGGGACGACGTCGTCGCCGCGGCCGAGGGCGCCGCGATCATCGTCCACGGTGCCAACCCGCCCGGCTATCGCAATTGGGAGACGATCGCGATCCCGATGCTCGAAAATACGATCGCGGCGGCGGAAGCGACCGGCGCACGCATCGTTGTCCCGGGCAATATTTACAATTACGGGCCGGATGCATTTCCCGTGCTCGCCGAGACGTCGCCGCAGAACCCGTCGACCCGCAAGGGCCGCGTCCGGGTCGCCATGGAGACGATGCTGGAAGACGCCGCCAGCCGCGGTGTCCGCTCGGTTGTCGTGCGGGCCGGCGACTTCTTCGG
>JAGRKY010000454.1:0-625 GCA_020442095.1 Bauldia sp. | reverse complement strand
CTGGCATCGGCCACGCCTGGGCGTATCTTCCCGACCTCGCCGAGACCATGATGCAGCTGATCGAACGCGAGCGGGAACTGCCGGCTTTCGAGACCTTCCATTTCGCCGGACACTGGATGGACGACGGCATCGAGATGGCGGAGGCGATTGTCCGGGCTGCCGCCGATCCCCGCATCCCGATCCGCCGGTTTCCCTGGTGGGCGATGACGCTTGCCGCGCCCTTCGTCACGCTCGCCTATGAGATGCAGGAGATGAAATACCTATGGAAGGAGCCGCTGCGTCTCGACAACCGGAAGCTGGTCGCCTTCCTCGGCAGCGAGCCGCATACCCCGCTGGACACCGCGGTCTCCGCCACCCTCGAGGGGCTGGGCTGCCTGCCGGGCGACGGCGCGGGGCGGGCGGTGCCGCTCGCCGCCTAATCCTTGACCGTGGCGATATCCGGGGCGTCGACCGCCTTCATGCCGACGACATGGTAGCCGGCGTCGGCATGGAGCACTTCGCCGGTCACGCTGCGGCCGAGGTCGGAGAGCAGGAAGAGGCCGGTATCGGCCACTTCCTCGATGGTGACCGAGCGCTTCAGCGGCGCATTCAGCTCGTTCCATTTCAGGATGTAGCGGAAATCGCC
>JAGRKY010000453.1 GCA_020442095.1 Bauldia sp. | reverse complement strand
GCCGCCGAAGCACCAGCCGATGGTGCCGACCTTGCCGTTGCCATGCGGGTTGTTCTTCAGCCAGTCGATGGCGGTGACCAGCTTCTTCGTCGCGACTTCCGGGTCGAGGCCCTTGATCAGGGCCATCGCGCCGTCGGGCGTCGTCGCCGGTTCGGCATCGAACAGGTCGATGGCGAAGGCGATGAAGCCGAGCTTGGCGAATTCGGCGGCGACCGACTTGATCTGGTCGTTCAGGCCCCACCACTCGTGGACGAGGAGGAGGGCGGGGGCGTTGTCGGCCTCGGGCAGGGCGAGCGCGCCCTTGACCGGCGATCCGCCGGGCATGTCGATCTCGATCATCTCGGCTGTCGCCGCCTGGGCCCGCGCCAGCAGCGGATCGAAGAGCACCGCCGCGAGAGGCAGCGTCGCAAGGCCTTTCAGGAATGCGCGTCGCTGCTCGTCGGGGATGATGATCGGCGGCATCTCCTTGTGCGCGCCGCAGCCTTCAAGATCACACATGGCGGGGTCTCCTCTGGTTCCGACCGGATAGGAATTCACTGATGGAAACTAGGGGCAGAACACGCGACCGCCGATCACAGATCGATCACGGATGTGTGAAATCTCATCGACGCGGACGGGGCGCCTAGATCCAACTGTCGGTGCCGTTCAGGATCAGCATCGCCTGGTCCTGCGGGAAGGGCATGGTCACGGCGGCTTGCGGGTCGAGGTCGAGCAGGTAGCGGCGCAGCACCCGGCCGACGCCGCCATGCGAGACCGCCATCGTCGGCCGCCGGATTCCGGCAAGCCAGTCCTCGACCCGTTCGGAGAGCAGCCGGTAGCTCTCGCCGCCGGGTGGCAGGAAGCCCCATTTGTCCTTTTCGCGCGCCGCGACCTGGGCGGGGTCCTGCTGCCTCAGCTCCTCGGTGGTGAAGCCTTCCCAGTCGCCGAAGGTGATCTCGCGCAGCCTGTCGTCGAGGTGATAGGCGGACGGATCGAGCCCCATGGCGAGCCGGGCGATCTCCATCGTCTCGCGGGAGCGCTCGAGCGGGCTCGCGACGAAGTCGTAGCCGGCAATATCCGGGATGGCGGCGAGGATTGCCTTGCCGTTCCGCTTCGCCTGGCCGCGTCCCTTGTCGTTGAGCGGGATGTCCCGTTGCCCCTGCAGGCGGCCCTCGACATTCCAGTCGGTCTCGCCGTGACGGAGGAAGACGATGGTCGGCGGCATGTCGGAGAATCCATTCCGGGAGGCGGTTTCGCAGGGGTGGTTCTGCGGCAATGGCGGCCGGTGCGCAAGGGAGGCGGTGGCTCAGCGACCCGCTTCGGCGACATAGGCGCCGACTTCCGCGACCAGGTGGTCGAACATCGCCCGCATGCGGCGGACCGAGCGGAGGTCCTCGTGCATGGCGATCCAGACGTCGAGGTTGATGGCGAAGGCGTCCGGCAGGACCGGGACGAGGTCGGCCTGGCGCCGGGCGAGGCCGGTCTGGCATCCGCCGATACCGACCCCGGCCCGGATCGCGGCGAGGCCGGCGAGGTCGCTGTCGGTCCTGAACGCGAACATCTCGCGGTCGATATCGATTCCCGTCGCCTTCATCGCGCGGATGCTCGGTGTCTTGGTGTCGAAGCCGATGACGGTATGCGCGGCGAGATCGGCAAACGTCGCCGGCATGCCCCGCGCCTCGATGTAACGCCGGTGCGCGTAAAGCCCGATATGCACTTCGCCGAGCTTGCGGGCGACGAGCGCCGCCTGGGTCGGCCGCACCATGCGGACGGCGATATCGACCTGCCGGCGGAGCAGATCCTCGGTCTCGTTGGAGAGGACGAGCTCGACGGCGACCGCCGGGTGCTTGCTGAGGAAGCGCCCGAGGATCGGCGGCAACACCTCGCCGCCGACAACCTCGCTCGCCGAGAGGCGGATCGCGCCGCGCATCTCCTCCGCCTCGCCGGAAGCGACACGGAGCAGCGCCGCGGCGGTGCCCGCCATCGACTCGGCATAAGGCGCGAGCTCGATGGCCGAGGCGGTCGGTTCCAGCCCGGCCTGCGAGCGGGTGAAGAGGGCGGTCCCGAGATCGGCCTCGAGCTGGTCGATATGGCGGCCGACGGTCGGCTGGGTGAGCTTCAGCGCCCGGGCCGCCGCCGAAAGGCTGCCCTCGCGCATGACGGCGCGGAAGGTCCGCCAGAGGGTCCAGTCGGGATCGCGGCTTGTCATACAAAAACGTATAACAATAGTGCAAGTATATGCAATTTATTTGTACGCCGTCGGGTCCTAAGTCTCCGGTCGAGATCAGGAAAGGAGACGATCATGACGGAACGGAAGACGGCATTGGTCATTGGCGCGACGGGCGGCATCGGTGGCGAGGTCGCGCCGGCATTGCTGCGGCGGGGCTGGCGGGTGAGGGCGATGAGCCGTCGCCCGCCCGAAGCCGCCCGCAACCATCCCGGGCTGGAAGCGGTGGAATGGATCGCGGGTGACGCAATGAACCGCGACGACGTGGTGGCCGCCGCCGAGGGCGCCGCGATCATCGTCCATGGCGCCAACCCGCCCGGCTATCGCAACTGGGCGACGGTGGCGGTGCCCATGCTCGACAATTCGATAGCGGCGGCGGAAGCGAGCAGCGCGCGGATCGTCTTCCCGGGCAACATCTATAATTACGGGCCGGATGCGTTTCCGCTCCTCTCGGAGACCTCGCCGCAGAACCCGCTGACCCGGAAGGGCAAGATCCGGGTCGCCATGGAGCAGCGGCTGGCCGAGGCGGCGACGCGCGGCGTCCGCTCGGTGGTGGTGCGGGCCGGCGACTTCTTCGGGCCGCGGGCCGGCGGCAACTGGTTCGGCGGCGCGATGATCAGGGCCGGCAAGCCGGTCCGCGCGGTCTCGGATCCGGGCACGCCCGGCATCGGCCACGCCTGGGCCTACCTTCCCGACCTCGCCGAGACCATGGTGCGGCTGATCGAGCGCGAGGCGGAGCTGGCGCCCTTCGAGACCTTCCATTTCGGCGGGCACTGGCTGGACGACAGCAGCGACATGGCCAGCGCGATCATCCGGGCGGCAGGCGATCCGCGCATCCCGGTCCGCCGCTTCCCGTGGTGGGTGATGACGCTTGCCGCGCCCTTCGCCACCCTTGCCTACGAGTTGCGGGAGATGAGGTACCTGTGGAAGCAGCCGCTCCGTCTCGACAACGCCAAGCTCGTCGCTTTCCTTGGCAGGGAACCGCATACCGCGCTCGATACGGCGGTCTCGGCCTCGCTTGAGGGGCTGGGATGCCTGCCGGGCGACCGGCGGCCGGAGGCGGCGGCGCTCGCCACCTAGTCCTTGACGGTCGAGATGTCCGGCGCGTCGACCGCCTTCATGCCGATGACGTGGTAGCCGGCGTCGGCATGGAGCACCTCGCCGGTGACGCTGCGGCCGAGGTCGGAGAGCAGGAACAGGCCGGTGTCGGCGACCTCCTCGATGGTGACCGAACGTTTCAGCGGCGCGTTCAGCTCGTTCCATTTGAGGATGTAGCGGAAGTCGCCGATACCCGAGGCCGCAAGCGTCTTGATCGGCCCGGACGAGATGGCGTTGACGCGGATGCCGCTGCCGCCGAGGTCGACGGCGAGATAGCGCACGCTCGCCTCGAGCGCCGCCTTGGCGACGCCCATGACGTTGT
>JAGRKY010000452.1 GCA_020442095.1 Bauldia sp. | reverse complement strand
CCTGGATGAGGAGCGGCGGCGTCTGGGCGACGAAGGCCGCGGCATAGGCGGCGCCGAAGCCGAGGAGCACATAGGTCGCGCCGGCGACAACGGTCGCGACCCAGCGACGGGCCGGATCGGGATGCGCCTCGGGACCGGCGGCAAGCGCCGCCGTGATCGCGGCGAGCGCGTAGGAATGGGCACCGAAGAAGGCCGTGGCGATACCGGCCAGGCCGGACGCGGTGAAGAGCGGCCCGACCGGCGGTTCGTAGCCATTGGCCCGCAGCACCGCGAGACCGGGAATCGCCTGCGACGCCACCGAGACGATGAACAGCGGCAGGGCGAGGCCGACCATCGCATCGACGCTGAAGACCGGCATCACCGGCACCAGCGCCGGAAGCCCGACGCTGACCGCCGACGGCATCGGCGTCGATATGCCGACCATCACGGCGGTGACCAGGACCGCGACCGGCACCGCGTAGAAACGGGCGAAGCGGAGCGTCACCGCCCAGGCGACGACGATCGGCAGGGCAAGCGTCGGGAACTCGGCGACCGCGCGCACCGGTGCGAGGCAGATATCGAGGAGGATGCCGGCCAGCATCGCGCTCGCCAGCGGCATCGGGATCGCCGCCACCGCCCGGCCGAAGGGACGCCAGACCCCGGCGATAAGCGTCAGCAGCCCGGCGCCGATGAAGGCGCCGACCGCGACCGGGAAGCCGCCGTCATGCGTGCCCGTCGCGATCAGGAGCACCGCGGCCGGCGTCGACCAGGCTATCATCACCGGTATCCTGAGGCGGATGCTGAAGCCGATGCTGAGGAGGCCGGTGACGGCCGACAGGACGAAGAGCCCGGACGCCGCCTCCGCCTGCGAGGCGCCGGCGGCGCCAAGCCCGGCAAGCACGATGGCGAAGGCCGTCGCGAAGGCGACGACGGCGGTGAGGACGCCGGCCGAAACGAGCTGGATCACCGGGATGGCCCTCCCGGCGGGAGACTGGCGAATCGCAGGGACATCGGAACCTGTCTTGGAGGTGGCGGCAAATTAGCCAATCCCGCCCCTGCGATCAAAGCCCGATATTGGCGACCGCCGTCCCGGTCAGGCGGCGTCGACCCGCCTGAAGCGGTTGAGCAGCGCGGTCGGTGCCCCGGAAAGCAGGACGTCGAGGTGGCGATAGCGCTGGAAAGCGCCGTTGACCGATATCCGCGGCAGCGCCATCAGGTGCTCGCGATGCTCGGGGAAAAGGACGCCCGGCCGGGTCGTCACGCCGGTCTTGAAGCCGAGCTCGTCGGCAAGCGCGAATTCGCGCGGGCCCGCCGAACCGGGATCGCCCACCGGGTATGAGAGATGCTCCGGCCTGAAGCCGAGCTGCTCCTCGATCTTGCGGGCGCCGGTTTCCATGTCCTGGCGAGCGGCATCCGCATCCGCCTTGGCGAGCATGATATGGCTTTCGGTATGGGCGCCGATGGTGACCAGCGGCTCCGCCGCATAGTCCCGGAGCTCGTCCCAGTCCATGCAATGCTCGCGGCAGATGCTTGCGACATCGATCCCCGCATCGATCGCCAGCTCGCGGCAGGCCGACCACAGATGGGCTTCGTCCGGCAGGCCGCGCAGCGACCAGTAGATGGTCGTGAAGGCTTCGTTCTTTTCCGCGTCGGTCGCGGTGTCGAAGCGGCGCATCTCGCCGTCGAGCATGACCTCGATGCTGTCGCTCGCCGCGACCGCCCGCTCCAGCTCGATCCACCACAGGTCGCCGGTGCCGTCGGCGAAGCTCGATGGCAGGAAAAGTGTCACCGGCACGCCATGGCGCTTGATGATCGGCAGCGCATAGTCGCGATTGTCGCGATAGCCGTCATCGAAGGTCAACGCGATGAAGTGGTTGCCGTGGTCGCCGGTCGAGATCCGCCGATGGACTTCGTCCATCGTGACGAGGTCGAATCCGTCGGCGACGAGCCGGGTCACCACCTCGTCGAAGAATTCGGGCGTGATCTCCAGCGGCGCGTTGGGCTGGAAGCCACCGGGCTCGGCGGGGCGCACCCGATGGAAGGTCAGGATCGTGCCTATGCCGGCCAGGAATGGCCGCGCAAGCCGGTAGCCGCCCGTGAAATAAAGCGTTTCGAGGCCGGCGTGGATGACCGACTTGCCAATTCGGGACACACTCTTTCTCCCTTCTCCGTCCGGGTCATATCCGTGGCTTTGCGGCCTCTTCCGCGAGAACCGGTTCGATGGTGAGCGGCGGCTCGTGCAGGTAACGCGTCGTGCGGCGCTTGGCCTCGATGTCGCGCCAGACACGCTCGACGTCGGCCGCCGCCAGACCGACGGCAGGAGCCACGCTCTCGGGCGGCAGCCCGTTGACCAGGCCGTAGAGGCAAAGGTCCATCTCGCGGTAAGGCAGCGCGAAATAGAACTCCTCCTGGGTCTGGGCGAGCGACCATGTATCGGTGGTCGGCGGCCGCCTGCGGATTTCCTCCGGGGCGCCGAGCCGTTCGGCGAGCTGGTAGACCTGGCTCTTGTAGAGATGGGCGATCGGCTTGCAGTCGGCGGCGCCGTCGCCGTTCTTGACGAAGAAGCCCTGGTCGTATTCCAGCCGGTTGGGCGTGCCGAGCACCGCGTAGTTAAGCCGGTCGGCGTGGTAATATTCGAGCTGCTTGCGGGTCCGCTGCTTCATGTTGGTCGCTGCGACGACGCCGAGATAGACATCGACCGGCATCCTGAGTTTCTGCACCTCGCCTTCCGGCGACTGCACGATCAGGTAGGTGATGGTGTAGCCCTTGCCCTCCAGCGAGCCGGAGATCGCGACCTTGCAGCCCCAGCCGGCGCCGAATTCCGGCACGAGGCGGCGGATGAAATCGTCGCGCCGCTCGTAGCAGGCCGAAGCGGTGAGCATCGGCTCGATATCCTCGACCACCGACTGGATGCCGAGCCAGTCGGCGACCTCGTGGCCGAGCCTGAGGCTCTCCGGATCGGAATCCTTCTCCGGCATGAGGACCGCGAGCACCTTGTCCGGCCCGAAGGCCTTTACGGCGAGCGCCGCCGTGACGGTGGAATCGATGCCGCCCGAGAGCCCGACGACGGCGCCACGACGACGGAGCCGGCGGGCGACCTGCGCCCGCATCCATTCGGCGATGCGGGCGATCTCGGCATCGGCATCGAGCGTGAGGACGTCGGGGGACAAGGCCGAGAATGCCGGCGCCTTGACAGCCATGTGGTTCATTCCGCCGCCTCCATCACTTCTTCCTCGATCAGCCTCCGGCTGATCTTGCCGCTCTCCGTCTTGGGCAGGGAATCGCGGAACTCGACGATTTTCGGCACCATGAAGTCCTCGAGATTGGCAGCGCAGTGCCTGAGGACCTCCCTCTCGGTGACCTGCGCCCCCGGCGACAGGGCGACCACTGCCTTGATCGCGGTGCCGAGGATCGGATCGGGGACGCCGACCACCGCCGCCTCGGCGACGCCGGCAAGGCTGTAAAGCGTGCTCTCGACTTCCTTCGGCGCGACCTTCTCGCCGCGGGTCTTGATGATGTCGTCGCGGCGGCCGATGAAATAGAGGAAGCCCTCCTCGTCGGCGCGGAAGAAATCGCCGGTGCGGAGCACTTTCTCCCAGGGATAGGGGCCCGGCCTGAGCGCGCTGTCGGTGGCTTCCGGATTCTCCCAGTAGCCGCGCATGACATGCGGCCCGCGGATATAGAGCTCGCCGACGATGCCGGGGCCGACCGGACGGCCCTCCTCGTCGGCGACATAGGCTTCGGTGCCGGGAATGGCGATGCCGACCGAGTCGGGACGATGCATGAGCTCGTCCGGCGGCAGGTAGGTGCAGCGCTTGCACTCGGTCAGCCCGTACATCGAGAAGATCCGGGCGAACGGAAACAGCACCTGAAGCTGCATGATATGGGTCGGCGGAAGCGCCGCCGCGGTGTTGGTGATGTAGCGCAGGTGCGGGAAGCTCCCCGGCGCGAGATCGCGCATCTGGAGGAGGATCGCCGCCATGGTCGGGACCAGCGGCAGGCCAGTCACCTTCTCCTCGCTCATCCGGTTGAGGATCGCCTGGGGATAGGCGAAGGACTTCTCCAGCACGAGGGTCGCGCCGGCAAGGGCCGACATCAGCACCTGGTAGAGGCCGTAGTCGAAGGAGATCGGCAGCACGTTGAGGACGACGTCATCCTCGCGCATCTCGAGATAGGTGGTGATCGAGCCGGCCGCCGCCACGACGTTCTGGTGGGTCATCATCACGCCCTTGGGGAAGCCCGTCGACCCGGAGGTATAAACGAGCATCGCGAGGTCGAGCGTGATCCCCGCCGAGGGCAGCGGAGGAACGTCGTCGCCGGCCACCGCATCCTCGAAGGAAAGCGAGCCGGAGGTGGGCGGTCCCTTGCCGCCGATCAGGACAACGAAATTCGCCGAGGGCGCCTCGACCATGGCGCGTGCCGCGGTCGCGGCGAGGCGGCCCTGGGTGACGATCGCCGCCGCCCGGCAATTCTCCAGGACATAGGCGAGCTTGTCGGCCTTGGTCGACGGGTTGATCGGGACGAAGACCGCGCCGGCCTTGAGCACGGCGAA
>JAGRKY010000451.1 GCA_020442095.1 Bauldia sp. | reverse complement strand
AGCCGCCGAACACCGTGAAATCCTTCGCGAAGACATAGACCGGCCGGCCGTTCACCGTCCCCCAGCCGGTGACCACCCCGTCGCCGGCGATCTTCTTCTCGGCCATGCCGAAATCGTTGGCGCGGTGCTCGACATACATGCCGTATTCCTCGAAGGACCCTTCGTCGAGAAGCACCTCGATGCGCTCCCGGGCGGTCAGCTTGCCGAGCTTGTGCTGCGCGGCGATGCGCGCCTCGCCGCCGCCGGCGCGCGCGGCTTTCCGCCGGATTTCAAGCTCTTCGAGTATTTCCTTCATGGCGCGTCTCACCTGTCGCAGCGTTGTCTCGCGCCGAAACTATCCCGGCCGGCCCGATTCCGCCACGCCATGGAGGACGAAGCCGGCCGCACGCCCCTCCCGGGCCCGTTCCGCCGGGGCGTCGCCGCGCTTGATTCCGCCGTATCGCCCCTCTAGTCATGGCTCCGCGGCGTTGCACGATGCGTCGCGCCGCGGATGCTTCTTTCGACGAATGACCAGGGTCTGCATCACTATCTGCACCGCCGGACGGCCGGGCATGCTGTCCGAATGCCTGCGCTCGATCGTCGGCCAGGACGCGCCGGCTGGCTGCGAGGTCGAGCTGATCCTCGTCGACAACAATCCGACCCCGCAGGTCGGCGCCATCGTCGACGGAATTCGCGGCGATGCCCGCTTCCCCGTGTCGCTGGTCCATGAGCCCGAGCCCGGCATCCCGCACGCCCGCAATCGCGGCGTCGACGAGGCGCTCGCCCGCGGCGCCGACTGGATCGTCTGCGTCGACGACGACGAGATCGCCGATCCGCGCTGGCTCGCCAACCTGATCGAGGCCGGCATCGCCTACAAGGGCGACGTGGTGATGGGCAAGCTGATCAAGATCTATCCCGACCGCCTCCCCCTCTTCGTCCTGCCGACCAACTATCCGCCGCGCAAGGAAGGCGAGGAGCTCGAGGTCGCCTATACCCACAACGTCGCCTTCCGGAGCTGGCTGGTCGCCCCGGAGAAAGGCGCGCTCCGCTTCGACGAGGGCCTCCGCTTCGCCGGCGGCAGCGATTCCGATTTCTTCCGCCGCGCCCGCAAGATCGGCGCCCGCATCGTCGCCACCGAAAAGTCGGTCGTCCGCGAGACCCAGGTGCCGGAGCGCCTCAAGCTGAAATGGCAGCTCCGCCGCGAATACCGCGTCGGCGCCGGCATGGCCCGCTCGGAAAAGGCGCTGAACGTCCCCGGCCGTCAGCGCCGCCGCCGGCTCGACCAGCTCGTCTTCCGCATCCTCAGGATGGTCGTCACGATCATCCTGTCGCCGCTGCTGCTGATCTTCGGCTTCAAGCGTTTCGAGAGCACCGTCGCCGTCGCGATCCGCAAGCTCGCCGCCTCATGCGGCGCCCTCTCCGCCCATTTCGGCAAGATGCCCGACCCCTACCGCAAGCTCGACGGCTACTGAGCCCGTCCGCGCTCGAGCACCAGCGCGGCAGCCTTCAACTCCGCGAGCCGCACCGCCCGGCGGGCAAGCGCGGTCTCGTCCTGTCCCCACTGGCTCATCTGCCAGTCCTCGTCGACATGGGCGGCGCCCCAGGCTTCCTCGACCGTGAGCCGCCCCCGCGCCAGCGCCAGCGCGATCACCGCCGAGCCGGTCAGCGTCGTCGCGACGTGGAGCGCGGACAGGCCAAGCGCGTCGAACGGCGCGACCGCCGCGTTGATCGCGGCCATCGCCGCGTCGTCCTGGGCGACATGGATGATGCTCTCGACAAGCAGCAGCCGGGCGCCGAGATCGTCCCGCGCCCAGGCGACCAGTGGCCCCCAGGCCGCCTCTTCCGCCGCCACGAGCCCTTCCGGCCCCTCGGCGCGGTAGCAGATCAGGTCGCTCCCGGCATGCGCCACGATGTCGGCCCGCACCGCCTCCATCTCGCCGGCGACCCGGTCGATCGCGGTATTGGCGAGGCGGGTCAGCGGCATCCGGTCGGGGTTGATCGTCTCGACCTGCGCCTCCCATTCCGCCGCAAGCGCATGCGCCACCGCCTCGTCCCTCACCGCCAGCAGGTTCTTCGCGGGCGTCCGCGCCTTGCGCCCGTCGAGGGTAAGCAGGAAGCCCTCCTCCCCTGCCTCGACCGCGGCCTGCTTGTAGAAGCGCTTCGGCAGTTCCGGCTGCGTCAGCCGCCTGGCGAGCGCGATGGCGTCGGTCGGTTCCTTGCGATCGGCCATCAGTCCTCCTCCTCGCCGCCGCGGTCGCCCATCTCGGCGTCGAAGCCGAGCAGGTTCCAGCTCTGCAGCATGTGCGGCGGCAGCGGCGCGGAAACGTCGAGCGTTCCGCCCGAGGGATGCGGGATGACGAGCCGCCGCGCATGGAGATGCAACTTGTTCTGGATGCCGCCGGGGAAGTCCCATTCGTCCTCGGCGGTGAAGTATTTCGCATCGCCGATGATCGGATGGCCGATATGGGCGGCGTGGGCGCGGAGCTGATGGGTGCGGCCCGTCACCGGCCGCATGGTCAGCCAGGCGAGCTTCTGGCCGGCGTTGTCGACCACCGAGTAGAGCGACACCGCATGGCTCGCATCGTCCCCGCCGTGCCGCGCGATCTTCATCTTCTCGCCCTCCTCGCCCTCGCCCCGCGCAAGCCAGGTCGATATCCGCCCCTGCCGCGGCTTCGGCACGCCCTTGACCAGCGCCCAGTAGATCTTGCGGGTCGAGCGCCTGCGGAAGGCGGCGGCGAGATGCTGGGCGGCAAGCCGCGTCCGCGCGACGACGATGACGCCGGAGGTGTCGCGGTCGAGCCGGTGGACGAGCCGCGGCTTCTGCCCCTTGCGGTCGCGGAGCGCCTCGAGCATCCCGTCGAGATGCCGCGTCAGCCCCGAGCCGCCCTGGACCGCGAGCCCGGACGGCTTGTTGAACACGAAGACCTCATCATCCTCGTGGAGCAGCATCGCCCTGAGCTGGTCGAGGTCGCTCCCCGGGCCGCCGGCCTTGCCGCCGCCTTTCGCGAGCGAGAACTTGCGCTCCCCCCCGGCGCCGGCCGTATCGCCACCGGCCTTGCGGCCTTCGGCCGGCCCGGCATCCTCGCCGCCACCGCC
>JAGRKY010000038.1 GCA_020442095.1 Bauldia sp. | reverse complement strand
AGAGGACTCGAACCTCCACGCCTTGCGGCACACGGACCTGAACCGTGCGCGTCTACCAGTTCCGCCACCTGGGCATGGCGGCGATACCTAAGGGCGGGCCGAAACCTTGTCAACGACCGGGTTGGCCTGCCATGCAGAATTACCGCGGCCGGACCCCCGTCAGTCGTCTCCGGCCACGCCGACCAGGCGCGGTACCTGGCGCTCCGCAAGATCCTTCGCTGCGGTGCGTTCCGCCGGGCCCATGGCCGCGACCTGGCGATCGCGCTTGATCGCCGCCGCCATGCGTCCCCTTTCCGTTTGCAGGCTCTTGCTCGCGCAGTCGTACCAGACGTAGGCGGCCACCCGGTTTTGCCGGGTGCCGCGCCCATCCTCGTAGAGCTCGGCCACGGCGACCTGGGCCTGGGCATTGCCATGCTGGGCGGCCGCCAGCAGGTGACGCAGCGCCGCGTAAGCGTCGACCGGCGTGCCCTTGCCGTCACGATAGATGAGGCCGAGGCTGTAATTCGCGTCCGGGTCGTCGGGATTGGCGGCAAGCGCGTAGCGGGCGACGGCCGCGCCATAGTCCTGGTCGACCGGCGCGTTGATGACGTCGACACCCGCGGCCTTGAGGACGAAGTCGCGGCGGGCAGCCTGGACGAAGGACCGGGATTCGGACTGCAGGGCGGCCCTGCCCGCTTCCGCCACTGCCCGGAGTCCGCTGCCGACCGCATCGGCAATGCCGGCGCCGATCGCCGCGCCCACCGAGGACGCCCCCCGGACTCCCGACGAGGGGGCGTAGTCTTTCCTTGCGACCTGCAAGGCACTCCCGTGCCGCTCGTCGGCCCAGCGGGCGTTGCGGGCCGGCGTGTCGGCAATATAGATCGCCGCGAAGGCGAGGACCCCCAGCAGCAAGGTGACGACGACGGCCTGTCTCATCGAAGGCAAGTCCGGCTGGCAGTGGTTACGGGTTGCGACAAATTTTAAAGAGCGAAGTTTGTCGAACCGCGAATCCGCCCGGTACAATTCGAACGATCGGATTGTTCGCGGCTTAAGGATATCCGGCCCGCAACGCGGCGGAATCGTCGCTGATCGGAGCCATGGCGGCCGGGCGCTTCTTGCGGCATAACACGCGTCCGGCTTCCGGGCCGGTTCGGGCCGACAGGGAGGGATGGAGCTTGAAACAGATCAGCGTGCGGGGGCCGCACAAGGTGGTCCTCGAGGAGGCGCCGACGCCCGATATCGGTCCGGACGATGTCCTCGTCCGCGTCCTGGCGACCGGCATCTGCGGCACCGATGTGGAGATCGTCCACGGGACGATGCCCTATTACACCCGCGGCATGGCGAGCTATCCGATGACGCCCGGCCATGAATGGGTCGGCGAGGTCGTCTCCCATGGCGGAGACGTCAGGGGCTTCGCGGCGGGCGACCGGGTGGTCGGCGAGTGCAGCGTCGGCTGCATGTCCTGCGATCGCTGCCTCAGCGGCAACTACCATCGCTGCCTCGACCGCCACGAGACGGGAATCCTCCGCCGGCCGGGCGCCTTCGCCGAATACATCGCCTTCCCGGCGCTCTTCCTCCACAAGATCACCAAGGACATCGACGTCAATGCCGCCGCGCTGGTCGAGCCGACCGCCGTCGCCTTCAACGGCGTCAAGGCGGGCGGCGTCGGGCCGCGCGATTATCTCGCCATCCACGGCGACGGGCCGATCGGCCTCCTGCTCCTGATGGTCGCCCGGGCCTTCGGCGCCAAGAAGATCGCCATGGTCGGCATGACGCCGGTGCGGCTGGAAATGGCGGGGAAGCTTGGCGCCGACATCGTCATCCAGGCGGACAAGGAAGACGTCGCCGACGCCCTTGCGCGAGGCGGCAACGGGGCCTTTCCCGACGTCGCGATCGAGGCGACCGGGGTCCCGGCGGCCTCGGCAATGGCGATCAACACAGTCTCGCCCGGCGGGCGCGTCGTGCTCCAGGGGATGTGCGGCGGGCAGAAGCTGCCCGATTTCGACCTCGACCAGATTGTCATCAACGACATCTCGGTGAAGGGCGCCCTCGGCAGCCCCAATATCTGGCCCGACGTCATCGCGCTGATCGAATCCCGGCGCGTCGATCCGACCGCGATCGTCACCCACACCCTTCCGCTCGATCAGTTCGAGCAGGGCCTCGGCGTGGTCACCGGCCGGGAGGGGATCAAGGTCGTCATCGCCCAGTAGCGACGGGTCGTCCGGGAACGTTCGGGAACCGTCCCGCCGATCCGGACGGTTCCTTGTCACCCGCCGGAAGCGGAATCGGCGGCGTGCCTGGGATTTTGCCGGCACGCCGCAATTTCGGCCGAACGGTTCCGTTGTCGGTCCTTTAAGGGTATTCCCGGTTACTGGAGCCGCGGAGACCAACCTGCCCGGCCAGACGAAGGGACGACATGACCATCCGGTTCCACAAGGGTGACCTGCCCGATCTGTCGCGATACAGCGGCAGCGTCGCCATCGACACCGAGACGCTCGGGCTCGATCCCCACCGCGACCGGCTGTGCCTCGTGCAGCTGTCGCCCGGCGATGGCACCGCCGACCTCGTCCAGATCGCCCGCGGCCAGAGGGAGGCCCCCAATCTCGCCGCGTTGCTCTCGGATCCGGGAATCGTCAAGATATTCCACTATGCGCGCTTCGATGTCGCGATGCTGTTCAAGGCGTTCGGCGTCATGGCCGGCCCGCTCTACTGCACCAAGATCGCCTCGAAGCTGACGCGCACCTATACCGACCGCCACGGCCTCAAGGACCTGGTGAAGGAACTCCTCGACATCGACATCTCGAAGCAGGCGCAGAGCTCCGACTGGGGCGCGGAACAGCTGACCGACGCCCAGCTTGCCTATGCCGCCTCGGACGTCCTCTATCTCCACGAGCTCAAGCGGAAGCTGGACGAACGCCTCGCCCGCGAGGGGCGGAGCGAACTCGCCGAGGCCTGTTTCATGTTCCTGCCAGCGCGCGCGCTGCTCGATCTCGCCGGCTGGCCGGAGGAAGACATATTCGCCCATTGACCGGCGGCTGACGGCGCGATTGCCGTCCGGCCACCTTAAGTCCACAATGTGGTTGGCATATCTCGCCTCGACCCGGCAGAAGCCATGACCGATTATTACTATCAGGCGCGATACGACGATCCCCCGGAGGACGACACCGACCGTCGCCGGCGGCCGGATGCGGCCGACCAGTTCCCCGCGGACCGCGACTTCTTCGACCGGCGCCGGGATTTGCTCGACCTCGAGGCGGTCCCGGATGACGACCGGGCCGGCTATGACGCGCCCGACGGCGAAGAACCGGCTTATCGCGACGAGACGGCCGATGCCCTGCTCCCGGCCGTCTACGATCCCGATGCCGCCGCCTTCGACAATGACGACCGCTACGTGGCGCGCGCCGAGGCCGGTGACGCCGGCTATGACGAGGCCGGATACGAGGATCTCGCCGACGAATATTATCCGCCCGAGGATGACGACGGGTCGCTCGATCCCGACGACGCGGAGACCGGCTGGGCCGACAGCGAAGCCGACGCCGATTCCGGGCTCCGCCCGCCGCCGCCGGTGGTCCCGACCCGCGTTTCGGTGGCCGACGCCGGCAAGCAGGCGGCCCGGCGCATCCGCTTCGACCCGACCCAGGAGCGCGGTGCCGGCCATTATTCCGCCGCCCATCGCCACAGCCGGCTGGTTCGGATCCTCAAATTCGCGCTTCCCGGCACGGCCCTGGTCGGCATCCTCGCCTTCCTCGGTTTCGTCCAGTTCGCTCCGGCGCCGGATGACGCGATCATCACGCTGTCCGGGATCAACGTCGAATCCGAGAGCGTGACCATGCAGACCCCGCATATCTCGGGCTTCGACGGCACCAAGCGTGCTTACGAGGTCAAGGCCACCCGCGCGATCCAGGATCTCACCAATCCCAAAATCGTCACGATGGAAGACATCAATGCCCATCTGAAGATGGACGATGGCGAGACGGCGCATGTGCTGGCGGTCACCGGCACCTATAACGACGAAACCAAAAAGATGGTCCTGTCGAAGGGCATCTCGCTCGATACGACCAATGGCTACAAGGCGACCCTCGAGGATGCCCAGATCGACATCGGCGCCAGCGTCATGACTACGTCGAATCCCGTGACGATCGTGACTGACAAGGCGACGGTGAAGGCACATGCCATGGAGCTGAAGGACAACGGCAAGTACATCATGTTCAGGAACGGAGTGACGGTGGTCTTCACGCCCCCGGAAGAAGAAGAGGCCGCGGACGGCCAGAAGACCGACGGCGCGGCACCGGCCGCCGAGGCACCGGCAAATCCGCCGGCGACGACCGACGGTTCCACATGACCGGAACCTTCGCGCGCCACATCTGCCGCCTCGCCTGCGGCGCAATCCTCGCGATCGTGCTCGCCCTGCCGGCGGCGGCGCAATCGACCGACATCTTCAAGGGCTTTTCCGCGAAGGGAAAGGGCGGCCCGATCCAGGTCGACGCCGAGACGCTGGAGATCGTCGAGGAAGGCGATCAGCGGATATCGACCTTTTCTGGCGGCGTCACCGTCACCCGCGGCAACACGACCATGAAGGCGGCACAGATCAAGCTTTATTCCGACAAGGAAGGCAAGGATCCGAACGGCTTCACCAAGATGGAGGCGACCGGCACCGTCTACGTCAATTCCGGTGACCAGACCGTCACCGGGTCGCGCGCGGTGGTAGACAACAAGAGCCAGACCATCACCCTGTCGGGGAACGTCGTCCTCAGCCAGGGCAAGAATGTCATGGCGGCCGAGCGGCTGGTCATCGACATGGCGACGGGCCATGCCCGGCTCGAGCAAACGCCCGGGAAACGGATCCAGGGCGTGTTTTCGCCGGGCGGCATCAAGAAGGGCGGGGACGACGCAAACAAGCAGTAGCGGCCTGTCTCCCCGGTGGCGGCCGTCTCGACAGACGGCCCCGGACGGCTTATCTCCGACTTGAACGCAGAGGGAAATTTTCGCGCGTTGAATCGGATCATGTCCTTCGGGCGCAAGGCGCCGCCGAAATCGACGAACGGATCCGGCCGCCGCCGCGGCGAGACGCCGCCCTCGCGGCTGGTGCCGGATGCCGGCGGGCGGGGCTGGCTGGTCGCCCATGCGCTCGCCAAGTCGTATCGCGGCCGCCGGGTCGTGCATGAGGCCAGCCTCGCGGTCGCCCGCGGCGAATCGGTCGGCCTGCTCGGCTCGAACGGCGCCGGCAAGACGACGATCTTCTACATGATCACCGG
>JAGRKY010000450.1 GCA_020442095.1 Bauldia sp. | reverse complement strand
AGATAGGCCGAGTTGTAGACGTCGGTGCCGAGGCAGAAGGCGACGTCGCTCGGGTCCTGCGTGCAGCCGGCGAGCGCCGCCGAGGGGATGCCGTTCGAGGCAAGCTCGGCCACCGTCGAGTTGATGCCGACCGGATCGGCGGGGAAGATGCCGAAGCCGTTATAGCCCTGGGCCGCGAGGCTCTCGAGCAGCTCGGTCTGCAGGTTGAGCTTCCACTCGGTCGGAACCTTGAAGTCCACAGTGGCGATGCCGAAGTCCTTCTGGGCGTCGGCGGCGGCCTGTTCCCAGGGCGCGAAATAGGGGTGCGGTCCGCCCGGGATCAGGGCGATCTTGTTGTCCGAGGCAAGCGCGCCGGTCGCGAAGGCGGTCGCGGCGATCGCGAACACGCCGAGGGCAGCCGGGAGACCCGGCCGAGTCAGTGATGTCATCTTGATCCTCCCATATGGCGGCGTCCTCCCGACACCGTCTGACGCCACCCTACTGAAAACGTATATCGCGTGCAATATCCATTTTCTTGCTGCGCTGCGTCGTGAGATCCGTAGGCGTGGCCAAGGGAGGGGGACATTCGCCGGCGAGAAGCACGGAGGTAGGATTACATCGATTGGGAGGTCGAGCGCATTGCTTCGTTACCTGGACGCGGCGCGTACGGCGCTCATCTGCTGGGCCGTCTACCAGTTGCACACGTCGGAATAGATCTTCATGGCATCGACGGCCAAGTGTGCAACAAATGGATTATCTCGAATCATTTGCATTCGGTAGTCCGCCTCTATCTCCTTCTCGTATATTTCTCCGTCAACGGATTCTTCCAACCGGATGTAAATCGGATCACCGCCAACGAACCTCACATAAACGCGGGAATACTTCCAAGGCAAATCTGATACGGGCTCTTTAGTCGAAACATCATTCCAATATTGGCTGGACATTACTAAAATATCATTGCCATTATTGTCTTTAATACACATATTTCCATCGCGTGGCAGTGTTTCTATTATCCCAGTTGGGGTTTGATATTCGACAAACCGCACCCACGTATAATCCACTCGCTCCGAACCAAACATGACAAACATGCTTGGCTCAATGAATGGCGAAAGAAAAAGAGCGGAAGCCGCCAATCCCGCACTTTTTATCATCATGCGGTCACCCCTGACATACATCGGAATAAATCATTATCGCCGGCACTACAAGATATGCAGCAAACCTACTATATTGATATTTCCTGTCTCTATAATCAAGGGCTAATACTTTCTCAAAATTCTTTCCATCCCAGGAAGCATCCATCCGAATTGCAGTAGGCTTACGGTCGATAAATTTTACAAATTTGCGAACGTAGGAGTTATTATCACCTCTACCGGCCAGCATCACAACATCGGCCCCAGTATTGTCCTTGATGCAAATGGAACCATAAAGTGGCAAGTCGTCCACTTCGCCATTCGGCGTCAGGTACTTCGCGGCCCAGACCGGCGCGCCGCCGGCGGACGTCGCGTCGAGGTCCGCAAGACCGGCCTGCAGAACCAGCAACGCGCCCTGAAATACAGCCCCCAGCACCGCGCCGATCATCGGTTTCCCCGCCTACCAGTCACACACGTCGGAATGGATCTTCATGGCGTCGTCGGCCAGTGCCGCATAGAATTTATTCTCCCTATTTTCGGCTTTTCGGTAGTCGATTTCTTTGACAATTTGGTATTTTTTCCCATCTGGGGAATAATCCATTCTTATTAAAGCTGCCTCACTATTTGAAAATCTCACAAAGACTCTTGAATAAGCATCGACACCATTTGTGCCTGCCATCACCACAACATCATTCCCCGACGTGTCCCTGATGCAGACATTTCCCACGGTCGGCAGCGCGTCGATTTCGCCGTCCGGCGTCAGGTACGTCGCGGCCCGGACCGGCGCGCGGCCGGCGGACGGTGCATCGAGGTCCGCAAGACCGGCCTGCAGAACCAGCAACCCACCCTGAAATGCAGCCATCAGCACCGCGCCGATCATCGGTTTCCCCCGCTACCAGTTGCACACGTCGGAATAGATCTTCATGGCGTCGACGGCCACACCTGCAAGGTATTCGTCCTCCCTGTATTTCAGCTGTCTATAGTCAATACGGAATGCCATATCGAATTTTTTGCCGTCTTCGGAGAAATCCTGTCTGATCGTCGCTGCATCCATGGCGGCGAATTTCACGTATGTTCGGATATATGTTCCGTCCCTATTTTCGACGCCCATCACAACAACATCGTTTCCATCCTTGTCCCTGATGCAGACGTTTCCCTCAAGCGGCAGCGCGTCTATTTCGCCGTCGGGCGTCAGGTACGTCACGGCCCAGACCGGCGCGCGGCCGGCGGACGGCGCGTCGAGGTCCGCAAGACCGGCCTGCAGAACCAGCAACCCGCCCTGAAATGCAGCCACCAGCACCGCGCCGATCATCGGTTTCCCCGCCTACCAGTCGCACACGTCGGAATAGATCGTCATCGCATCGACGGCTATTGAAGCTAAGACTTTGTTTTCACGACGCTCTGGCTTCCTGAAATCCATCTCAAGCATCTTCTCGTATTTTGCCCCGTCGTCGGAAAAATCTCGCCTAATCGCGGTTGGATCACCATCAACGAATTTGACGAAGGTGCGGACGTAGGAGTTGTCGGCCCCTATCCCGTTCATAACCACAACATCATTCCCCGACTTGTCCCTGATGCAGACGTTCCCCTCGATCGGCAGTGCATCGATTTCTCCGTCCGGCGTCAGGTACGTCGCGGCCCAGACCGGCGCGCGGCCGGCGGACGTCGCGTCGAGGTTCCCCAAGCTGAAATGAAGCGGGGCCGCGGTGGCGGCCGAGGCGGGTGAACTCGCCAAGATTGCCGCGGCAGCGATCGCCGATCCGCAGACCGCGCCCGGCAACCGCGACCGTTTCCCCGGCGTTATGCGCCATCCCATGGGCAGCGTCCTCCAGGCATCCCACCGGCCGAGGTTAGCGGAAACGGCCGTGGCGCCGCCATCCATTTTCGCGGCGTCGCGCTTCGGCCGGCCGGTCCCCTTCGTCCCGCCCGCCGCCGCGCCTTGACTCGACCGGGCGAGCGCATAGTCTGGTCGGCACAGGTTTTCGCGACATACCGGCCCGACCATGCCGGGTGGCAGTTTCGCCCCGTCTTTCCCGCATCGTAGCGCATGCGCGGAAGCGGGGTTTTTTGTTGTGACGACGGCTGGCAGGGGCAGACCGCGCGATGACGCAGAGCTATCCGATCGGCGTCCTCTTCTCGAGGCAGGGGCCCTATGCCCTGCTCGGGCGCGACGCCTTTGACGGTGCGCTGACGGCGCTCGGCGAGGTCAACGACGACCCCGCCTTCCCCTTCACCCTGGTGCCGCTGACCGGCGAGCCCGAGGGCGTCGCCGACCGCTACCAGGCGATCGCCGAGCGGCTGATCGCGCAAGGCGCGCGCCATGTTGTCGGCGGCATCACCTCGTGGAGCCGCAAGGAGATGATCCCGGCGATGGAGAAGGGCAATGCCCTCCTCTGGTACCCCTGCCCCTACGAGGGCTACGAGTGCTCCGACCGGGTCGTCTATCTCGGCGCCTGCCCCAACCAGCATATCGTGCCGCTCTTCGCCCATGTCGTCCCGCGCTTCGGCAACCGGGCCTTCCTCGTCGGCTCCAACTACATCTGGGGCTGGGAGACCAACCGCATCGCGAGGCGGCTCCTCGACGACCAGGGCGGCGCGGTGCTTGGCGAGCGCTACCTGCCGCTCGGCCGCGAGGACGTCGACCGCCTCGTCGCCGAGATCGAGGAGATGCGGCCCGACTTCATCCTCAACAACCTGATCGGCCCGTCGAGCTACGCCTTCCTCAGGGCGATGGCCGCGCTCGCCGCGCGCAACCCCGACTTCGCGCCGGAGCGCCGGCCGGTGGTGAGCTGCAACCTCGCCGAATGCGAGCTCGCCGAGATCGGCCCGGCCGGCATCGGCCAGATCTCGACGGCGATCTATTTCGACAGCATCGACACGGCCGAAAACCGCGCCTTCCTCGCCCGGGTCCGCCGACGGCTCGGGGCCGGACGCCGGGTGTCGGCCTTCTTCGCCTCCGCCTATATGGCGGTCCGCGTCCTTGCCGAGACGATCCGCGAGGCGGGCACCGACCTGCCCGACGCGATCCTCCCCCAAGTCCCGGCGCGGCGCTTCGCCTCGCCGATGGGCGAGCTCGCGATCAGCGGCCAGACCCGCCACACCGCCTTCGCGCCGCTGCTCGCGACGATCGGCGCCGGCGGGCGCTTCGACATCATCGCCGAGGCGCCCGAAGCGATCGAGCCCGACCCCTATCTTTCCAACTATGCCGGCGCCGGGCCGGCGGCGATTCCGGCCACGGGTGGCGTGGCACGTCCCGTGCTTAGGGTTGTGGGGTCATGAGCGTCTCGATCGGCATCCCCAGCTTCCGTTCCTGGTCGGCGGTGATCCTCCACCGCCC
>JAGRKY010000449.1 GCA_020442095.1 Bauldia sp. | reverse complement strand
GAGGTATAGAGGATGAACAGCGGGTCCTCGGCGTTCATCGGCTCCGCCGGACAGTCGGCCGAAGCCGCCGCCACCGCCTCGTGATACCACACGTCGCGGCCGTCCTGCATGGTGACGGCGCCGCCGGTATGCTGGACGACGATGACGTGCTCGACCTTGGCGCCTTCGCGCTCGGCGATGGTGATCGCCTCGTCGGTATTGGCCTTGAGCGGCACGGTCCGGCCGCCGCGGCGGCCCTCGTCGGCGGTGATCACGTAGCCCGAGCGGCAGTCCTCGATGCGGCCGGCGAGCGCCTCGGCCGAGAAGCCGGCAAAGACCACCGAATGCATCGCGCCGATCCGCGCGCAGGCGAGCATCGCGAAGGCGACCTCGGGGATCATCGGCATGTAGATGGTCACCCGGTCGCCCTTCTTGACGCCGTGCGACTTGAGAACGTTGGCGAGCTTGCAGACATTCTCGTAGAGCTCGCGATAGGTGATCGTCCGGCCGGGGGTCGCCGGATCGTCGGGCTCCCAGAGGATCGCGGTCTGGTCGCCGCGCGTCGCGAGGTGCCGGTCGATGCAGTTGGCGGCGACGTTGAGCTCGCCGTCCTCGAACCACTTGATCGAGACGTCGGGGGCCTTGAAGGAGGTGTTCTTCACCTTGGTGAAGGGCTTGATCCAGTCGAGCCGCTCGGCCTGCTCGGCCCAGAAGCCGTCCGGGTCGGTGACCGAACGCCGGTACATCTCGTCGTATTTGGCGCGGTTGATGAAGGCACGCTCGGCCCATTCGGGCGTCACCGGATGCACCGTTTCGGTCATTCTCTACCCCTCCCGTTCGTCTCCGCCGGCGTCGACCGGACGCGGCTGTATGCAGCCTTCAGAATAAGCCCGGCCAGCGCCCCGGATGCAAGCCCGGCGGTCGACCAGTATTGTCGCGGCGTTTCGCTTCACCACGGCAGGATCGTATCGCGGAGGATCGGCCTGTCGCGATCCATCACCAGGCCGCGGTCCCCCTGCCACAGCAGTGGAAGACCGCCGTCGAGGCCCACCTGGCGCGGCTCGTGGCCCGGCCGCCAATGGAAAGCCCGTCCGTCGCGGCCAACGACCAGGCAGGCGTCGGAGTCGACGGACGCGCACGCCCGGCGCACCGATCCGTAGCCCGCGGATCCATGCGGATAGGGGACGATGCTTGTGGTGCGAACGTCCAGCGCGATCAGGCCGGTGCCGCCGTCGTCCTGGGCATAGACCCATGGACCGGTCAGTGCCGGCACGGCAAATGGCGGGTGGGCGACGATCACCGGATCATGGGCGAGGCCACGGGCCGGAACCGTTTGCGACGTTATCACCTCGTAGCCGTCATTCGGGCCGGCGCGGTCCGCTACGGTGATCAGCTCGATCGCGCCGTAGCAGCCGATCGCAAGAATGAAGTGGCCCGGGTCGGTGCCCGGAAGCAGGATCATGCCGCCGGGATTGTCGATATCCTTGACGAGGAGGGGTTCGATGCCGGCGGCGAACCACGGCTTCTTTCCGTCGCGGTTCCACAGGCCGATGGTCAGCAGTCCCCGGTCGGTCGCCGCGATGAGCTTGTCGCCCCGCGGCATCACGACGACAGGCGAGGGGAGATTCGGAATCGAGCCGATCTCTCCGGTTTCCCGGTCGAGGGTTCGCACGCTCCCCTCGGCATCGTGCGCCACCAGCATCCGTCCGGCGACCGAGGCATTGCCGATGCCTCTGGGGACATCGCCCGCAATGTCGGTGCTGCGAAACACGAAGCCGGTGCCGGGCTTCCAGTCGAGCTCGACCAGCCGGCGGCCGGCGCGATCGAGCAGGACGACGAGGATCGCATCGACGCCCGTTTCCATCCTCGCCGCCAGCAGTCCGCAGTCGACCGGGCCGCCTTCGGCGATTTCGGCTTCGGTCAGGTATTCGGACGCTTCATCCGCGTCGGCCGCATCGCCGGTGTCGTCAGTTTCGGTCATCCCGCGTATGGTCCTGCCGCTTCATCCGCGCCGGGCGTTCGCCCCGCCGAGGCCGAGCCCGATGAAGTGCTCGGCGTCCCTGACGAAGTCGTCGATCCAGCCCCAGACCGAGAGGTGAACCAGCTCGATCCGGCAATCGTCGCTCTTGAAGATATGGACGGCGGAATCGTCGGCTTCGCCGGTCAGGAGATAGCACGGGTTCTCGCCGTATCGTGCGCTTATGAAAAAGGCGTTGGCGGGGACGCCGGAGGCGAGATGGTCTTCGGCGCACCCCTGGAGCAGCGTCTGCGCATCGCCGTTCACCGCGTCGAGCTGGTCGACGTAGATCCGGAACTCAAGGTCGTCGACCAGGCGCCCGGCGCGGTGGCCGATGAGCGCGAGGATCTCCCTGTAGCTCGCCGGCAGGAGTCCATGGCGCGCCTCGATCGCGGCGATTTCGGCAGGTGGGCAGCCTTCGATGTCCTCGGGCCGCGCGATCCCCGAGGCGATCAGCCTTTCCCGCAGGCGGGTGGCACTGCCGATCACGCGCGCGCCGTGATGACGTTGGAAACGTGCGGAAAATTCATCGCCATCCCGTCGAAGCAGTCCCCGAGCCCGGTGAGGAAATCGTCGATGCATTGCTGCCGCTCGGCGTCGGACAATCGGGACAGCTTGTCTCCGGTATGCATCCCGCCCATCGCGCCCGCCGCATAGGCCCGGCCGTCGGGATGGTGCAACATCAGGCTGACGCTTTCCACTGCGACATCTTCGAAGCCGGCATCCTCGAACAGCGCCCGAATCTCCTCGCCATCCGGCAGTCCGCAGATGGCGCGCACCGCGGCGCTCGCCTCCGGCCCGACATGCTTGTCGAGCGTCTCCGCCTGCGATTTCAGCATCGGATTGACGTCGATCTCCCGCTGGACGCAGAAGGCGACGCGTCCGCCCTTCGCCAGCACCCGGCGGAGTTCCCGCAAGGCGCGCGGGCGATCGGGGAAGAACTGAAATGCCTGCTGGCAATAGGCGACATCGAAGCGGTCGTCGGGGAAGGGCAGGTCGCCGGCATCCGCCTCGACCCATTCCGCTGCGATCCCGGCTTCCGCCGCCCGGTCGCGCGCCACCGACAACATGCCGGCATTATAATCCGCGCCGGTCAGGCTGCCGGGGGTGACGCCCGAATGCGCGACTTCCCGTGTCACCACGCCGGTGCCGCAGGCGAGATCGAGGACGCGGTCGCCGTCCCGCGGCGGCATGCGGCGAAGGAGTTCCCTGGCCCATGGCTGGAAGATCACCGGCACCAGGGTCGCGTTGTAGCGTTCCGCGAAGGTATTCGGTGTGCTGTCTGCATCGGTCTTCATCGGTCGCTCCCAAAAAGCCATCCCGAAGAAAGTGCCGGTACAGGATAACACGAAAAGGCAGTGTCGGACATATTGCATGCAAAGACCGGCGAGAGCCGCCGGCGCGGCGAGATCAGGGCCGGGGTGGACCGGCCGCCATCAGTTCAGCCGTCAGCTCAGCGTGTAGTTCACCGAGGCGAATTCCACGTCGAGGGTGATCTTGTTGCGCG
>JAGRKY010000448.1 GCA_020442095.1 Bauldia sp. | reverse complement strand
CGAATCCTGCCGCCCCAGCCAGTCTGCCCGATTTTGACGCCTGGGGCCGCGCTTTGGAAAAAGAGCGTCATGTCCGGGAGTTAGCCACTCAAACGCGATGTTCTAGTCTCTCTCCGCCCCGACCGTGCCGGAGAACATCGTAGATTTCGACGCCCTTTCTCTAAAGGTGCATATTGCGACATGCTGCTGCTAGCGGATTGGATCGGTCGCGGTAGTGGTGCGAGCGGATCTTATCCTGCTCGCAGTCCAGAGTGCTCGACGACGCGGATGCTTGATCAGCTTAGTAACAACGCCCGCTGCTCGTCCCAATTCTGAGGGAGGGGCCGCGTGGCTTTCAATCGCTCTGCGGTGAGCGATGGTGGCTGGCGACCAGTGAGGATCATTTCAACGATGTCGGGAGCTAGGAAGGCGAGGCCGATCATGCGGCTCACATATGAAGCCTGGATGCGCTCTCGCTTAGCGATCTCAGTGATGGTCCTGCGCCGCCGCGGCGCAGATCATCGAACCAGCGATAGGCATCTGAGACCAAGGCGAGCAGCGAGGGATCAGGCGGTACATGATCGCCCTCCGCGGTACCGATCACCAGGCGAACCTGCTTGCCGCGTCGCATGGCCCGAGCCGGGATCACGATGTCAATCGGGTTCTCACTTCTCAGTGTGAGCGCTGAACCATCGGCGGCACTCGAAAGAACTTCAGCGAGGGCGGTAGCATGGAGTCGGATGGAAACCTCGCTTTCGCCAACGACCAGGCGTTCGATTAGCAGTCGCTTGTTGGCATCGGAGGCGTGCCCGATAGAATGGCCGAGTTGCGAAGCGGCATCGATAATGCGTCGCAGCCCCGCGATGCCGAGGTTCACCGCAAATCGTCCGGTTACCCATAGTGGATCCCGAAGCCGGGTTGCGACTTCGTCCGTCACGAGACATTCCAAGTCCGGTGCGGGAACACGAATGCCGTTTTGCGCTGCGCCCCGGACAAGTGGAGCCGAGACGTAGTAGCGGTAACGGCGTCCGGCTTTGATCGCATAGGTCGGCGTCAGCCGATTGCCGCGGTCATCGAACGCTCGCCCGGCGAGGAGGGCGGGGTCCATCCCAGTTGCGCGCGCCTTCCTCTTACGACCGCTCTGTTCGGTTAGTCGGGCTTGCACCGATTGCCAGAGATCCTGATCTATGATCGGCTGGTGTTTGCCCGTTTGGATTTCGCCGCGATGTTCGATCTCGCCGCGGTAAAGTCGGTTGCGAAGGATCTGATAGATCGCTCCGCGGCTCATGGGCACTCCGCCAACAACCTTCCCATCCTTGAAGCAACGCCGTTTGGACACGACTCCTTCGGCATCTAGCCATCGCTTTAGATCGGCCACCGATCCAATCTCGACATAGCGGCTGTCAGGGATCGCCGACTTTATCCAAATCTCCCCAGTTGGATAGTCAAGGAAGTCGGGCGCCCAGCCATGAGCCCTTGTTGACCATTTCCTTCACGATCTCCTCGATCATTGAGATGGTGCAGGCTGCCGCTGGCGACATAGTTGCTTCTTCTGCGTGGCACAGAACGATCCCCCGGTGACAGCCGCCTTCGGCAAAAGCCCTTACCCTCGTGCGGGCGTAGTTGGCATCGCGCTCGAGACAGCCGCCAGGCAACAGGGAAGCGCCGAGGCCGGCAAGGACACACTGCGTCATCAGAGCGATCGCATCGATCTCGTACTTGACCTCGAGCGGCAGCGACCGGGCCCGGAAATGGCCCTCTGCACAGGCGCGCAATCCGTTACCCATGGAGGGCAGGACGAATTGACGGCGCGATGCGTCCTCGAAGGAGATGGTGGGTTTCGAATCATTGGGGCCGTCATTCCGACTTGTAATGAACATCAGTTCCTCGACGAGGAGCGGAAAGCAGAAAAGGCCGGAACGCGAGCGGGGGCTGGCGATGACCGCGAAGTCCAACTTGTTTGCCCTGAGGTCGACGGCAAGGAAGTGGCTCTGGTCCTGCCGGAGTTCCAAGCGGACCTCGGGATAGCGTTTCGTCATGGCCTGGAGCAGGGGGAGCGCGATCACGGAGGCGAGGCTGTGTGGCATCCCGACCACGACCCGGCCCGAAGGGTCGCCGACCGAACGGCGGATGTCGGATCTGGCCCGTTCGACCTGCTTGAAGAGGATCTGGCAATGGTCATAAAGGCGGTCACCGGCTTCGGTCGTTGTGACGCCCTGTCGGGAGCGCTGCAGAAGCGGTGTCCCGAGATCGAGTTCCAGAGCCTGGATGCTCTTGCTCAGCGCTGGCTGTGCGACGTTGAGGGCATGGGCAGCACGGCTGATGCTTTTCGCTTCAACAACGCCTGCGAAATAGCGAAGCTTGCGTAAATCCACCGCGACGATCCGTCTGGCTCCACGACACGCCTATTCTATACCATTTTGGAATGACCCTCCAGCAATGAAATATTGGTCGAACGCCGCAGGAGGGTCTTAGATAGGGCGGAATTCTCGATGGACGCCGACCGTGGTGGTCATCGTTGCGATAACGAGCGCCTATGGTCGAAAAGGGGTCTATCGGCGTGCGGACCGTGCTCATGCGCAGCAAGCTTTTCGTTCCGGGCTCCCGACCGGAGCTCTTCGAAAAGGCACGCCGTTCGGCAGCCGACGCTATATCCTTCGATCTTGAGGACGCGGTTGTTGCCGAGCGCAAGGACGAGGCGCGACGGCTGGTCGGGGCCGAGATCGCGGCCCGCCCGACCTCCGGCGCACAAACGACGATCGTTCGGGTGAATAGTGTCGGCGGCGGACTGTTCGAGGCCGATCTCCATGCCGTGGTGCGGCCGGGTCTCGATCTGGTCAACCTCCCCAAGGTCGAGGGTGAGGACGAGATTCGTTTGGCCGCCGAACGGCTCGAAAGCCTCGAGAGGGAACGCGGGGTGGAGACTCCGATCGGCCTTCTCGTCAATATCGAAACACCCCGCGGGCTCCGGAATGCGTACCTCCTCGCCGGCGCCAGCGAGCGGGTTGCGGGGCTGCAGCTCGGCTTCGGCGATCTCTTCGAGCCGCTCGGCATCGGGCGGACCCAAGCCACGCTGCACCACGTCCGCCTTGCCTGCCGGCTCGCCGCTGCGGAAGTCGGAGTTCCGGCTTACGATGGGGCATTCGTCGGCATCAGCGACCTGGCCGGGTTCAGGCTGGAAGCTGAGGCCGCGCGGGCTCTCGGCCTCGCCGGGAAGAGCTGCGTCCACCCCTCGCAGATCGCTGTCGCCAACGACGTGTTCATGCCGACCGACGGCGAGATCAGCCGCGCCCGCAGGATCGTCTCGGTGGCGGACGAAATGGAGTCGAGCGGGGTCGGAGCGTTCACTGTGGACGGGGTGATGGCCGACGGCCCCTTCATCGCGCGGGCGCGCGAGATTCTGAGAGTGGCGGAGCGGGCAAGGGTCGATGTCTGAAACGAAAGGCGTTCCGGGTTCAGGGCGGAAGCACGGCGGTCCTATCGAAGGGCTCCGCGTCATCGACTGCGCGACGTTGTTTGCCGGGCCGATGATCACCACCCTGATGGGGGACTTCGGCGCCGACGTCGTCAAGGTCGAGCACCCGAATGGCGATCCGCTCCGCAACATGGGCGCGAAAAAGGATGGCCATCCGCTGTGGTGGAAGACGAGCGCGCGCAACAAGCGCTGCATCGCTCTCGATCTCAAGGCGGCCGACGACGCGGAGGTGTTCAAGGCGCTCGTTGCCGACGCGGACGTGCTCGTCGAGAACTTCCGCACCGGTACGTTGGAGGGCTGGGGCCTCGGCTGGGAGGAGCTCTCGGCGATCAACCCGCGACTGGTGATGGTGCGCGTCACCGGTTTCGGCCAGACCGGGCCCTACCGGCGGCGAGCGGGCTTCGGCACCCTCGCCGAGGCGATGTCCGGCTTCGCGCATATCACCGGCGAGGCGGACGGACCGCCGACCCTGCCGCCATTCGGGCTCGCCGACGGCATCGCCGCCTATTTCGGCTGCTTCGCGACGATGTTCGCGATTTACGAGCGGGACGTTCGAGGGAGCGGAAAAGGCCAGTTCATAGACCTCGCCATCTATGAGCCGATCTTCGCCGTCCTCGGGCCGCAGCCGATCATCTTCGATCAGCTCGGCGTCATCCAGAAGCGCAACGGCAACCGCTCGGTCAACAATGCGCCACGCAACGCCTATCGCACGCGCGACGGGCGCTGGGTCGCGCTGTCCGCCGCCTCGCCGAGCATCGTGCGCCGCGTGCTCGAACTGACCGGCGGTGAAGAGGCCGCCCTCGATCCGCGTTTCCAGAGCAACATCGATCGCGTTCGCCACGTCGAGGAGATCGACGCCATCGTCGGGGGATGGATCGCCGAACACGATCTCGACGAAGTCGTTGAGACCTTCGAAAAGGTCGAAGCGGCGATCGCACCGATCTACGACATCGAGCAGATTTTCAGCGACCCTCAATTCATCGCGAGACAATCGATCACGACGGTCGAGGATGAGGATCTCGGCCCGGTGCGGATGCAGAACGTCTTTCCGCGGCTCTCCCGGACGCCTGGGTCGGTCTGGCGGGCGGGGGCGCGGATCGATCAGGACCGCGAGGAGATCCTCGACGAACTTCGTGCCGCGGGGCGGCTGCCCGTCGATGCGGCGGCCGCCCGTGAGAAGGGTGATCGCTCATGAAGCCGCCCGCCGTCGGCAAGGACTATCCCCGCGACCTCGTTGGCTACGCCGACAGCCGGCCTGATCCGCGCTGGCCCGGAGGCGCCCGGATCGCCGTTCAGTTCGCGATCAACTACGAGGAGGGATCCGAATACACTATCGCCGATGGCGACGGACGGACGGAACTCGGTCTCGCCGAGGCCCCGGGCGGTCGGGTTCCCCCGACGTCACGCGATCTTGCCTTCGAGACAATGTACGAGTTCGGCAGTCGCGTCGGAATCTGGCGACTCTTCCGGATCTTCGGCGAGCGGCAGGTGCCGGTGACGATCTTCGGCGCAGCGCTGGCGCTTGAACGGAACCCGCGCGTCGCGGAGGCGATCGCTCGCGCCGGATACGACGTGTGCTGCCATGGCTGGCGATGGGAAGAGCAGTTTCGCCTCAGCGAGGCGGATGAGCGCGAACGGATCGCGATGGCCGTCGCCTCGATCGCGCGGACGACCGGGGAACGCCCGGTCGGCTGGTACTGCCGATACGGCCCGAGCGAGGCGACCCGCCGCCTGCTGGTCGAGGAAGGCGGCTTTCTCTACGACTCGGATTCCTATGCCGACGAACTGCCCTACTGGGTGGAGGTGTCCGGCCGGAAGCACCTGGTCGTGCCGTACACGATGGATACCAACGACGTGAAGTTCACGTTGCCCGCCGGGTTCGGCAGCGCGCTCGATTTCGAGACCTATCTCACGGCGACCTTCGACCAGCTTTACGAAGAGGGTGCCGACGCGCCGGGCCTGATGTCGATCGGCTTGCACCCGCGGATTGTCGGCCGGCCGGCGCGTGTGCGGGCTCTCGCCGGTTTCCTCGACCACATCCTCGGCCACGACCGCGTCTGGATCTGCCGCCGGGTCGATGTCGCGCGGCACTGGCACGCCGAGCATCGGGATACGGCCACCGTGGGGCAGGGCAGATGAGCGAGAAGGTCTGGGACTCCTTCCTGACGGATGCCGATCGTGCGGTCCTTGCGCGCGGCGGCTTCGGCAAGCGCATGGGTTTCGGCTCCAGGCCGGCCGTCGTCGCCATCGACTGCCAGCGCTACATGGTCGGCGAGCGTGGTGTGACGAGCGAGGGGCGTTTCCCGTCGTCGTGCGGCGCTGTTGGCTGGGCGGCGGTCGACAGGGCGGCGGCGATCCTTGATGCGGCGCGCGCCGCCGGTGTCCCGGTCTTCCTGACGCGCTTCGCCCTCGATCCGGAGGGCGGCGACATTGGCGTCTATGCCCGCAAGCGCACCTTCATGCAACGCGATGACTGGTGCCTCGAAGGGACGGAAGGCGCCGAGCTGCTGCCGGAGGTCGGTCCCCGGCCGGGCGATATCGTCTTCGTCAAGAAGAAGCCGAGCGCTTTCCATGGAACGCCGCTGCTTGGCTACCTGATCGACCGTCGCGTCGACACCCTGGTCGTCCTCGGCGGGTCGACCAGTAATTGCGTGCGGGCGACCGTCATGGACTCGACGTCCTACAACTACCGCACCATCGTCCCCGCCGATGCCGTCTTCGACCGGCTGCCGATTTCGCATGCGATCAGTCTTTTCGACATGGACCGGCAGTTTGCAGACGTGGTCACGTCGCAAGAGGTCATCTCCCGGATCGGCGCCCGGCCGGACAATCGGGGCGATCCGGCATGAACGAGACGACCCGGGATACGGTGCGCAGCGAGCCCGAAGACGCGTCGGAGGCGGCAAGGCTGCGGGCGAGCAGGATACGGATGTTCGCCTACCGCTACGCGGTCGTCTTCGCGCTCGTCCTGCTGGTGGTCGTCTTCTCTGTCCTGCTCCCCAACACCTTCTTCACCCTCGGCAACTTCCGCACCATCGTCAGTTCGCAGGCGGTGCTGATGATTCTGGCCCTCGGTCTGACGCTGCCGCTGACGACTGGCGAATTCGATCTGTCGATCGGATCGATGCTGGGCTGCGGAGCGGTCCTGACCGCTTATTTCACCGGCTCGCTCCATTTTCCGCTCGTCCTGGTGGTCGTCGTGACGATCCTCGTCGGTGTGATTGCCGGTGCAATCAACGGCTTCTTCGTCGTCCGGATGGGCGTCAATGCCTTCATCGGGACGCTGGGCACCTCGACGATCCTGACCGGCGTGACCCTTGCGGTGTCGGGCGGTCAGATCCTCAACACCGTCGCCGAACCGCTGAGCGATTTCGTGCAGCATCAGATCTTCGGCCTGGCGGTGCCAGCCTATATCGGCTTCAGCGTCGCGATCGCGCTCTGGTATCTCTACGAACACACGCCCACCGGCCGTCACCTATTCTTCGTCGGTGAGGGCCGCGAGGCGGCGCGCCTCACCGGGCTTCCGGTCGACCGTCTGCGCTTCGCGGCCTTCATCGGCTCCGGCGCCATCAGCGCGGCGGCGGGCATTCTCACCGCCGGCCAGCTCGGTGCTGCCGATCCTTCGGTCGGCCCGAGCTTCCTCCTGCCTGCTTATGCGGCCGCCTTCCTTGGCGCAGCGACGATCAAGCCCGGGCGATTCAACGCCTGGGGCACGGTCGTCGCTCTCTATCTGCTGGTGACCGGCGTCATCGGGCTCGAACTGCTCGGAACGTCGTCGTGGGTGCAGGAACTGTTCAACGGCTTCGCCCTGCTGATCGCGGTGACCTTCGCGCGCTTCGTCGTGCGCGACCAGGCCGCATGAGGGAGAGCGCGGCCACAAGGGAATTGCATGTGAGGCCGATCGCCGATCGGCCGCAATAGACCACCGACCAATGGGAGACTGGACATGAAGACTATGCAGAGTGGTGCGGATACGTGGCGTCGCCTGTCCGCGGCGGTGGCAATCGCCGGATCGACCGCCGTTCTTCTGGCGGGTCAGGTATCCTTCGCGCAGGCCGACGGGGTTGCCGACGCCAGGGCGATGGCGGACGAGGCCATGAAGATGCCGACCTTCGTCGCGCCGGGCGAAGGCTTCGACATCGGCAAGCTCAAGGGCAAGCACATCTGGATCATCACCTCGACCATGGCGGTACCATTTGTCGCGACCATCGCTCACGGCGTCGAAGAGGCGGCCGCGAAGGCGGGTATCGAGACGTCGCTGATCGACGGCAAGGGCAACGTTTCCGAATGGAACCGGGGCCTCGCCCAGGCGGTGAGCCAGCATGCCGATGGCATCGTGACGGTCGGTGCTTCGCCCGAGCTGATGAAGGGCCCGATGAACGACGCGCTCGAGGCCGGCATCCCGGTGGTTGACGCGGTGACCGCGGACAAGGAGGCGCCGCTGGTTCCGGGCACCTTCGCGCATGTCAGCATCTCCTTCGTTCATTCCGGCGAGCTGCAGGCGGCCTATGCGATCGCCCGGACCGAGGGCAAGGCGAACGTCCTCATTCTCGGCGACAACGAGTTCCCGGGCGAGGTGTCGCGCGTCGAAGGCATGCAGAGCGCCTTCAAGGCAATGTGCCCGGACTGCGTCGTGACGGTCGAGGACACCCAGGTCGCGAACCTTGGCGTCAAGCTCGGCCAGCAGGTTCAGACCCTGCTTCGCCGCAGTCCTGACATCAACATGGTGCTGCCCACCTACGACGCACAGGGCATCTACGTTGTCCCGGCGATCAAGGCCGCGAACTTCAGCAACCCGATCGAAGTGATTGGCGCGGACGCCGTGCCGAGTAACCTCGACTGGATCCGGGAAGGCAACATCCAGGTTGGTGACGTCGGCGAGCCGAGCGTCTGGCTCGGATGGGCCGCGCTGGACGAAGTCGCCCGCGGCATGCTCGGCATGACCGCGGTCGACGAGCAGATCCCGCTTCGCCTCTTGGTTCAGGAGAATCTCAAGGACATCTCGAACGATGAGAACGAGCTGTTTGGCGGAGACTATGCCGCGGAATACAGCAAGCTCTGGGGCCTCCAGTAAGGCCCGGGTCAAGTCGATCTGATATGCCGGACAAGGGCGCCCCGCTCCTGGAACTGCGCGGGCTCGTCAAGAGCTTCGCGGGAGTGCGGGTGCTCTCGTCCGTCGATCTCGATATTCGACCTGGAGAGGTCCATGCCCTGATTGGGCAGAATGGCTCGGGCAAATCGACGATCATCAAGATCCTGTCGGGCTATCATCAGCCCGACAGCGGTGAGGTGCTGATACGCGGCGAGCCGGTACCCCTGCCATTGAGGCCGGGACAGTCGAGCCGGCTCGGACTTCGCTTCCTTCATCAGGACGTCGGCGTCGTCCGGACGATGACCGTTCTGGAAAACCTCCGGATTGGTCGATTCCAGACTACGTACTACGGCCGGTTGCTCTGGGCCGACGAACGGAAGGCGGCAGCCGCGACCCTCGCCGAGATGCAGCTCGATCTCGATCCCGACACCCTGGTCCGCAATGTGCCGCCTGCCGAGCGTGCGCTGATCGGCTTCATGCGGGCGATTCAGGAGATGGACCACGAGCGCGGCGAGGTTCTCATCCTCGACGAGCCGACGGCCTTCCTGCCGGCACCTTCGGTCAGGAAGATATTCGCGGCGATTAGGAACGTCGCACGGCGCGGATCCGCGGTGGTCTTTGTCAGCCACCGACTGGACGAAATTCTCGACATCGCCGATCGTACGTCCATCCTGCGGGACGGACGCCTGATCGACACGGTGGTCACGAAGGAGACCAGCGAGCGGGAGCTGATCGCTTTGATGCTCGGCCGTGAGATTGATTCCCTGTATCCGAAACGGAGTGTCGCGCGCGGGCGCCCGGCGCTTGCCGTGGAAAATCTATCCGGTCCGATTTCCCGTGGCGTGTCTTTCGCCGCCCATGAAGGCGAGATCATCGGGCTCACCGGGCTGCTCGGCATGGGGCACGACGAGATTCCCTATCTGTTGTTTGGTGCGACAAAGGCCGGTGGCGGCTCGGTGTCGGTCGCGGAAAAGTCCTTGGCCGAGCTCACGCCCGACCATGCGATTGCCGCGAAGGTCGCTTTCCTGCCCGCTGACCGCCATCGCCAGAGCGGCATTCCCAAGGCGACCCTGCTTGAGAACGTCGCGATGGCGAGTGGGTCGCGGTATGTCAGAAATGGCTTCCTGAGGCATCGGGCCGAGCGTTCGGCCGTACAGGAATTGCTGGAACGCTTTGATGTGCGCCCGGCCGCGCCGGACCGCCTTCTCGCGACACTGTCCGGAGGCAATCAGCAGAAGGCGCTTCTGGGAAAGTGGCTGCAGACCAACCCGGCGGTCCTGCTCCTGCACGAGCCAACCCAGGGCGTCGACATCGGCTCCCGGCAGCAGATCCTTAAAGTCATCGCCGAGGTGGCGGCATCAGGGGCGGCCGTGGTGATCGCCTCATCGGAATATGACGAGCTCGCGCATCTCTGCCATCGCGTGCTCATCTTCAGGCATGGCCGCATCGCGCGCGAACTCACCGGCGAGGATCTCACCGAAAACCGCATTGCCGAGCAGTGCTATCTTGCCTGAACGAGAGAGCATTCTCCAGGGCTAGGCCAGCCGGTAGACCCTGCGGGCATTTTCGCAGAAGAGGGCGGCCTTCTCGTCGGCCGAATAGCCGGCGGCGATGCGCTTGAAGGCGTTCCACAGCGTGACGTAGCTGACGGCGCGCTTGTCGACCGGGAAGTTGCTTTCGAACATGCACCGTCCGACGCCGAAGATCTCGATGCAGGTCTCGATGTAGGGACGCCACAGGTCCGCGATTTGCTCGGAGGGGAGGGGCGTCGGCCGATGTGCCGGGTCGAGATCGAACCCGAAGAGGTGCATCGCCAGGGCTCCGAGCTTGACGCTGACGTTCGGACGGCGGGCCAGTTCCGTCAGGTTTCGCTTCCAGTCGAAAAAGACCTCGTCGCGCTTGCCAGAATAGGCGCCGACCGCAAGCGGCGCGCCGATATGGTCGAGGATGACCGGCGTATCGGGGAACGCTCCGGCAAGGTCGGCCAGCTCGGGTATCTGGGGATGAAACAGCCAGGAGTCGAAGGAAAGGCCGTAGCGGGCAAGCCGCGCATAACCGCTGCGAAACTTCGCGTCGAGTAGCAGGCCTTCGGGGAAATCCTGCGAAGAACCCTTGATCGTCGGATCCGGATCCCAGACCGAACGGCCGCGGATGCCCTTGAAGCGATCGCCGGCGGCGCGGAGGTGCGCTTCCAGAACAGTGTCGACCCGTTCGCCAAGTCGCAGCTCGGCGAATCCCACGATGCCGGCGCAGACGCGCGTCGGCCCGTATTCGCCGCTTGCGCTCATCGCCGCGATGCCATTGACGAACTCGGTCTCGCCGACGGGAGCCAGATCAGGATCGCCATAGGCGCGATACATCGCGTCACACTGAACGAACACCGAGGCACGGATGTTGTGCCCGGTGTTGATGTCGGCGAGATAGTCATTGAGGAGATAGGGTGCCTCGCGGTCCCAAAGGTGATGATGCGGATCGACGACGGGAAGGTCGGGTTCGAGCGCGTCTTCGACATGCCCCGCCAGCCATGCCTCATCGATGCCGAAAAGCGCCTTGTGTCGAGCGCCAGCGCCCTCTGCCTTTTCCTTCGCCACGTTCTCTCCTTGGCCTTTGATTCGGCAAGTCGTGGCGTCATGCCACCATCTTGGCGGCGGGGAAAAGTTGCGCTCATCGCCGAATGAAAGTGCAGAATTGAGGAAAAACTCCCGCGCTGTTCGAGGGTAGCTACACCTTCGGCACGAGGCAAACGCTAACCCTGCTACGATCGCCGATGTGCGACAATCTTACCACGATGGCGTCGCCCTCGAGCCGCGCGCGGATAATGTATCGGTCGCGATAGATTGCGCCCTCGGTATTCGCTGAGCGTCGCGTCGACCACCAATGACCTTCTGAACAGAAGGTCCGGGCATTGGCTGATCTCCGGCCGTCGCCTCCCTGATGGGGAAACCGAGTTCCCCTGTTCTGAAGCCCTGAATTCCCTGTTTTGCCGGAACAGGGACCGGAAGGGCGCTCCGAAACGGTCGCGCACGTCCACAAGAGGGCCCCACGAGCCCGTCGTGACGGGCGCCGTGAGCGAGAAATGACCGGGCGCAGCGGGCGTCTGACATCACTGACGTCGGGCCGTTCCGATACCGGACAGGATTCGGACAGCTCGCAGGCGAACCGATTGCCACCTTATCTGACGACCGGCATCTGCCTCGGACCGCGCTTCGAGAGATACTCGGCGCCGTCTCCGGTGACGGCGATATTCTCCTCGTGGACGAGGACCTTTTTGCGGCCTTCCGGGCCGATATAGCCGATGCCGGGCTCGAGGGTCAGCACCATGCCCGGTTCGAGCAGCGTCACGTCATCCGGCTGGATTGACGGCTGTTCGGTGACCGCGAGTCCGAGACCGTGGCCCATCCGACCGACATCCGCGTCGCGCACCGCTTCCTCGCCGAGCGTTCGCGCCATCGCATGCCACAGGTCGCTACAGGTCGCGCCAGGTCGCGCGGCGGCGAAGCCGGCATCGATCGCATCGGACAGGGATGCATCCAACGCCTGTACGTCGGGGGAGGGCGCATGGCCGATCGCGAAGTTGCGGTCGACGTCGCAGAAATAGCCGTCGACCGTGCTGCCGGTGTCGATGATGAAGAGGTCGCCGTCGC
>JAGRKY010000447.1 GCA_020442095.1 Bauldia sp. | reverse complement strand
GCCATGGCCGATCCTCCTTTTTCGGGAACGGCCCCTTCACTGCCGCCCGGGGTGCGTTTCAGCTTTCGACTCACGAACTGGCGCCGCTACCTCAATGGCAGGACCAATATCTTCTTCGCTGCCTCGCGCTCGCGAACCGTTCGAATCCAGCGCTCAAGATGTGGCCGCGCCGTTCTGTCGACAGGCAGCCCCATCCATCGATGGGCGATGACGGCAAGGCATATGTCGGCCATCGAAAAATGCGCGCCATTGGCGAACTCCTTGTCCGCCAGATGCCGGTCCAGGATTGCCACATAGGTTTCCGTCTTCGCCAGCGACTCGTCGATTTGACCAAGATCGCGCCTCGGCCTTTCGATACGGACAAGCTGCTGGAAGGCGGGACGCAAGGCCGAATAGAATTGAAGGTTCGCCCAATCCATCCACCGATCCGCAAGGGCACGCTCCTGAAGATCGGCCGGATAGAAGAATGCATCGCCATATCTGGCGCCAAGATAGCGAACGATCGCGTTCGATTCCCACAATATGAAGCCGCCGTCGTCAATAACCGGCACCAAGCCATTGGGGTTGAGCATCCTGAAGTCCGGCGTCCTTGTCCCGCCATGCTCCATGCCCGCCGGGACAAGGTCATAGTCGACACCGAGTTCCTCAACCGCCCAAACGACTTTCTGGACATTGTTGGACTTCAGTCCGCCCCAGATGGTCAGCATGGAGTGTTGTCCTCCAGATTTGCGTCAACGCGAAGTCTATTCCCAGTTGGCGGCTATCGTCGTGAAAAAGGCTGAAATGCCGGACAGGCTACCGTGTCGGGTTTCGCAACCCGCCGCTGTCGCGTCATCGACAACGCGCCCGGGCAATCGACGAATTGTCTATTGACGGACGGCAGCATGCCGGCGATCCGCATCGCCGCGACCGTCATCTGCCGGATCGGACGATGAACCCCGAGCCTAGACAGGCATGCGCGAAAAAGAAGCCAGCCGGCCGGTCAGGCGGCGACGCATGCCCGGTATGCGGCGACCATTCCGGCCGCCCGCGCGGCGACGTCATCGGCGGTCATGCCCGGCTTGAAGAGGCTCGAGCCGATTCCGAAGCCCGCCACGCCGGCCGCGAGATAATCGCCGATAGTCGATGCATCGACGCCGCCGACGGCAAGGAGCGGCAGGTCCGGCGGCAGGACCGCGCGCATCGCCCTGATGCCGGCCGGACCGAGGATATCGCCAGGAAAGAACTTCAGGGCGTCGGCCCCGGCCGCGATCGCGCCGAAGGCCTCGGTGGCGGTAAAGACACCCGGAAAGGAGGCGAGGCCCGCGGCCTTCGTGGCGCGGATCACCGCGTCGTCACGGTTCGGCGAGACGATGATCCTTCCGCCCGCGGCGGCCACCGCCTCCACCTGCTCGACCGCCAGCACCGTTCCGGCACCGACGATGGCGCGGTCCCCCGCCTGCCGCGCCATGATCGCGATGCTGTCGAGCGGGTCGGGCGAATTGAGCGGCACCTCGAGCACGCCGATGCCGGCCGCAATCAGCGCCTCGAGCACGGCCTCCGCCTCTTCGGGCCGGATGCCGCGGAGGATCGCGACAAGCGGCAGATGACCGGCGAAAACATCCCTCGTCATCGGCTCTCTCCGGGCAGGAAGCCTATCCCGCGGGCGAGCGACACGAGCCCGGCAAGGACCATCTCGCCGCCATCGAGGGTCCCGGTCGCGAAGCCGGCGACCTCGAAGGCCCGGTGGTAGGCGCGCGCCAGCGAGCGCGCGCCGACGATGCCGATCGCCGTGCCGTCCTGGAGGCGGCCGGCGGACCTGGCCGCGGCGATCTCGCCGCCGATGACAATGCCGGAGAGATAGGCGCGGTTGGCGTGGAGGTCGACATCGTCGAGAAGGTATCGGGCGCGCACCGAGAAGACGGCGGCGAGAAAGGGGAGCCCCTCGACGACCATACGGCGGACACCGAGCGCGAAATCCGGCGACGTCGCGAGGTCGCCATCCTCCCCCGTCACGGAATGGCGAAGGAAGGACTGATGCGCCAGCAGGTGAAACAGCTCGCCGGTCAGGAAGGTCTGGAAGTCGGCGATCGCCCCCTCGCCGATCGTCGCCCATTTCGAATGGGTGCCGGGGAGGATGGCGAGGCCCCGATAGCCGCCGGGGCGCTCGAGCAGGCCGACCATCTGGGTCTCTTCGCCGCGAATGACATCGCCGTCGCGGTCCGGGGAGCGGACCATGACGCCGGGGACGATGGCGACCGGCCGGCCCTTCGCCGTCTCGAAGCGCAGGATGCCGGCGGCGATCGCGGCCGGGGTTGCCGGGCAGGCGACATAGGGCGCCTCCCGCCAGCCCTGACGGCTGCCGATCATCCCCGCCATGATCGCCGGAACCGCGGGCCATTCGGCGACCAATCGCTCGAACGCCGCTTCATGGGTGCCGGCCGCGACCTTTCCGATGCCGTCGTCGCTGCCGGCTTCGGCAAGCACCGCGCCGCCGGCCGAGAGCAGCATCGCGCGGAGCCGGCTGGTGCCCCAGTCAACCGCGATGAGAGCGGCCTGGTCGTTTGAAGTCATGCCTGCCGAATATCCCTTCCCGTCGCGTCCGGCGAGTGCCGGAGCCCGCCGCGCTTGTGTGGCAAGCGCGGCGACGCGTCAACCCATGCGGCAACCGGTCAACGGCCGGGGGCCGGCCCGGTCGAGCCGCGAATGATCAGGTCGACCGGCCAGAGCTCCTGGAGCGTGCCGGGCGAGCGGCCGGTCAGGAGATCGATCGCCATCTCGGCGACCCGCGTGCCGGCGGCGCGGATCGGCGACCGGGTGGTCGACATGGGCGGCACCATCCGATCCGGGTTGAGAAAGGGGAAGACGTCGTCATGGGCAATGATCGAGACGTCCTGGCCCAGCACGAGGCCGGCGCTGCGCAGCGCGCGGAAGGCGCCGAGCGCCAGCATCATGCTGCCGACGACAATCGCGGTCGGCGGCTGCGCCTCGGCGAGGAAGCGCTCGGTTGCCCGGTAGCCGACCTCGTCGGTCATCGTGCCGCTGGCCATCAGCCGGGGATCCGCCTGGATGGCGCGGGCTTCCAGCGCGCTGCGATAGCCGCGCTCGCGATACACCGCATAGCTGAAGCGCGAATCGCCGTTGATCAGCGCAATGCGTTGGTGACCGAGATCGAGAAGGTGTTTGGTGGCATGCCGGAAGCCGCCCTCGTTGTCGATGTCGAGCCAGGCATGCTGGGCGTCACTCTGAGTGCGGCCGTGAACGACGAAGGGGCAACCGAGCTCCATCAGCAGCGGCACGCGCAGGTCGCCGACCACCGGGCTCGACAGGATGATGGCATCGACCCGTGTCCCGCCCGCCATGCGCCGGTAGCTCGCCAGCTCGTCATCGCCGGAGGTCGGCGACAGCACGATGTCGATCTCGTCCTCAATGAGTCGCTCGCCGATGCCGGCAAGAAACTCGACGAAATGCGGGTCGACGAGAAGGTTGCGGTTGGACGGGAAGACGGCGCCGATCGCGCCGGCACGGCCGGTCGCCAGCCGGCGGGCGCTGGCGTTTGGCCGGTAGTCGAGCCGCCTTGCGGTCTCCAGCACCCGCTGCCGGGTCTTCTCGTTGACCTCCGGATAGCCGTTCAGCGCGCGGCTCACCGTCGTCGGCGACAGCCCGAGCTGCCTGGCCAGATCCTTCAGCTTGATCAATTCGGCGTTCCTCCGAATCCGACATTCAAAGCGCTTTCAAATCACGATGCAAGTGGCCGCGCCGCCGATGGCGTCTCCGCCCCGCAAGGCGTGTCATCGGCGCCGGCCGCCACCGTCCTCGCGCAGAGCGAGAACCATTGATTCTGTTGGGATTACCCTGCGCCCGCGGGAATGCCCTCCCATGCGCCCCGGCCCGCGCAACTTGACACGCTCCGGTGTTGTCGGCGATATTTGTCCAAAGCGCTTTGGATTTTTGGCTTCTGGAGCGTTTGGAGGGAGGAGACATGGACGATCCGCGCGCCAGCCCGGCGCCGGCCCGTCGACGAGTCCTTCCGCGCCGTGTTTGAAGCTTTCAGGGAGGAAACCGCAATGAAGCTTCGCAACGCCCTACTCGCATTCACCGCAGGATTCGCGCTAACGGCCGGCCAGGCCGCGGCGGCGGACCTTGCGATCGTTTCCGGTGCCGTCGGCGACGACCTTCAGACCCTCCGCTACCAGCTCGACGAGTTCGAGAAGGCGAGCGGCAACAAGGTGTCGATCGTCTCGATGCCGCCATCGACCTCCGACCAGTTCGGTCAGTACAAGTTGTGGCTCGCGGCCGAGAATCCCGACATCGACGTCTACCGGACCGACGTCATCTGGGCCCCGCAGCTCGCCAACCAGTTCGTCGACCTGACCGAGGCGACGAAGGACGTCATCGGCGATCACTTCCCTGCGATCGTCGAGTCGCAGACGGTGAACGGCAAGCTCGTCGCCATGCCGTATTTCACCGACGCTCCGGCGCTCTACTACCGGACCGACCTGCTCGAGAAGTATGGAAAGGACGTCCCGACGACATGGGCGGAACTGACCGCGACAGCCCAGGAGATCATGGACGCGGAGCATGGTGCCGGCAACACGGGCCTGTACGGCTTCGTCTTCCAGGGATCGGCCTATGAGGGGCTGACCTGCGACGCGCTCGAATGGGTGATGTCAAACGGCGGCGGCCAGATCGTCGAGCCGGACGGATCGATCTCGATCAACAACCCGAAGGCCGCGGAAGCCATCGAGATGGCCAAGGGCTGGGTCGGCACGATCGCCCCGGAAGGCGTGCTCGCCTACAAGGAAGAGGATTCGCGCGGCGTCTGGCAGACCGGCAATGCGGTCTTCATGCGCAATTGGCCCTACGCCTATTCGCTTGGCAACAGCGCGGACTCGGCCGTGAAGGACAAGTTCGACGTGAGCACCCTGCCGGTTGGCCCGAGCGGTTCGCGTCCGGCCTCCACGCTCGGCGGATGGAACCTCGCCGTCTCCAAGTATTCGGCCCATCCCGACGAAGCGATCGAACTGGTCAAGTTCCTCGCTTCCAAGGACATGCAGAAATACCTCGCCCTCCAGTCCTCACGCCTGCCGACGATCCAGTCGCTCTACGAGGATCCGGATATCATGGAGAAGCAGCCGATCATCCCGCGGTGGAAGGAGGTCTTCCTCAACGCCGTGCCGCGGCCGTCGGCCCCGACCCAGAAGAAGTATAACGAGGTGTCGACCGAGTTCTGGACGGCCGTCCATGCCACTCTTTCCGGTGACGGCTCGGCGGCGGACAACCTCAAGAAGCTCGAAGCGAAGCTGAAGCGCCTCAAGGGCTCCGCCTGGTAGGCGCCTGCGACGAAACCCGTCGGCGGTGGCGCCTATCCACCGCCGATGGTGCATCGCCGGCTTAGCCGGCTTGCCCGATAATGCTGGTCGATGCATTGTAGCCTTCCTCCTGACGGGAGGGCCCGAGGCATCGACAAAAAAGGCGGGGCCAGGGGGATGAAGCGCGAATCTCAGCTATCCAGGCAGCGCAAGCGGGCGGCCTGGCTGTTTCTGACACCGATGCTTGCGGTGCTGGCGGCGGTTGCGCTCTGGCCGCTCCTCAAGACGATCTATTTCGGCTTTACCGACGCGTCCCTGGACGACCTCGCCGGGGCGCGGTGGATCGGCTTCCGGAATTTCCTCGAATATGTCGATTATGGCGACGGTACCGGCGAGTATTACGGCCTGCTCGCCGACCCGACGTGGTGGAACGCGGTTCGCAACACCCTCTTCTTCACGGTGGTCTCGGTGGTCTTCGAGACCATCCTCGGGATGATCGTCGCGCTGGTGCTGAATGCCAATTTCCGCGGACGCGGCTTCATGCGCGCCGCCATCCTGATCCCCTGGGCCATTCCGACGATCGTCTCGGCAAAGATGTGGGCGTGGATGATGCACGACCAGTTCGGCATCCTCAACGACATCGGGCTGAGCCTCGGGCTGATCTCGACGCCGATCGCCTGGACCGCGTCCGCCGACACGGCGATGGCGGCGGTGATCATCGTCGACATCTGGAAGACGACGCCGTTCATGGCGCTGCTGATCCTCGCCGGCCTGCAGATGATCCCCGGTGACATCTACGAAGCGGCCCGCATCGACGGCGTCAATCCGATCAAGGTCTTCTGGAGGGTGACGCTGCCGCTGGTGCGGCCCGCCCTCATGGTGGCGGTGATCTTCCGCGGCCTCGACTCGATGCGGATCTTCGACCTGATCTACGTGCTGACGCCCAACAACGCGCAGACGACCTCGATGTCGGTATACGCGCGACAGAACCTCTTCGAGTTCGACAAGTTCGCCTACGGCTCGG
>JAGRKY010000446.1 GCA_020442095.1 Bauldia sp. | reverse complement strand
TCTTCAACAGCGGCCACTACCAGACGATCGACGTGTCGCAATGGATCGCCGGCAACCCGGTCGACATCCTCGCCACGAATTTCGGGCAGGACCCGTCGGTGTTCGCCGGCTTCCCCCACAAGGACGTGTTCCTGACGAAGTAGAAGCGGGCTGGCCGGAGCGCGGCCGGCATCCCCCTCAGACGAACGGTGTCCAGGCGTCGGGGCGGGGGGGCAGCAGGCGGCGGAAATAGGCGAGCCCGGTCTCGGTCAGATGGTTGCCCTCCGCCGTCAGGAAGTCGGCTGGCATGGTCTTGGTCCTGTTGGCCACAGCGTCGAGCGGCACCATCTTCAACACCGTCCGGCCGTCCTCGTATTTCTGGGCGACGGAGCCGCTGCCGGCCTCGTGCTCCTCGACGGCGAAGCGGCCGATGGCGAAGGCCTCCGCCTGGTCGATCGCGCTCACTGTTCCGATGAAGCCGCGCGGCAGGTAGCCGAAGGTGTCGACCCGGGCGCGGACCCCCGGCAGGTCGTCCTTGATCGCCTCCTGCAGGGCGAGGCCGAGGTCGCCGCCGGAGAGCTGGAGGTTGCCGTGGGCGTCGCGCTCGTGGAGATGGGCCGGGATCAGGCTCTCGGCGAGCGGCTTGTGGTCGGCGGTCTGGACGCCCTCGGACATGGCGATGACGCAGCGGCCGTATCTGTCGAGGGTGGCGCGGATGTCGGTGATCAGCCGCCCCTCGGTGAAGGGGACCTCGGGCACGTAGACGAGGTGCGGCCCGTCAGTCTCGTCGCGGCGCCAGGCGGCCGCCGAAGCTGTCAGGAAGCCGGCGTGGCGGCCCATGACGATGCCGACATAGATGCCGCGCATGGCGCGGAAATCGAGATCGACCGAGAGGAAGGCGTTGGCGACGAAGAGCGCCGCCGACATGAAGCCGGGGGTGTGGTCGTTCTCGACCAGATCGTTGTCGATCGTCTTCGGCGCGTGGATGAAATGGATATGGCCGCCGGCCGACTTGTCGAGCAGGTCGAGCGTGCCCGAGGTGTCGTTGCCGCCGATATAGATGAAGGCGCTGGCGCCGACCTTGTCGAGGCCGGCGAGCACCCTCTGGCAATAGGCGCTGTCGGGCTTGTCGCGCGTCGAGCCAAGCCCGGAATTCGGGGTATTGGCGAAGCGCATCAGCTCAGTCTCGGAGATCGCCGAGAGGTCGACATAGTCGTCGCGGTCGATGCCGCGCACGCCATGGCGGGCGCCGAGGATCCGGGAGCCGGGATAGCGCTCGCGGGCGGCCAGGGCCGCGCCGGCCACGGTCTGGTTGATCACGGCGGTCGGCCCGCCGCCCTGGGCGATGACGAATACCTTGCTCAATGACGCCTCCCTCGGCCGGACGGAACCCGGCTGAGGATAGTCTTGCCTGCCTGTCTATGCCCAGCGCAAGAGGGTCGTCTCGGCGGAGAAGCCGGGTCCGAAGGCGGCGAGCAGCCCATAGTCGCCGGATTTGTGCGGGCTGTTGCGGATTTCGTCGTCGAGGACGAAGAGCACCGTCGCGCTCGACATGTTGCCGAACTGGCTCAGCACCGCATAGCTCGACCGGAAGTCGGACGGTTCGCGGCCGAGCTCGCTCTGATACACTTCGAGGATGCGGGTGCCGCCGGGATGGAACGCGAAGCTCGCGATATCCTCGACGCCGATGCCGGCATCGGCCAACGTGTTCGCTACCGATTCCGGCATCATCTTGCGGATCGTGTCGGGAACCCTTCGCGAGAAGACGACGCGGAAGCCACTGTCGACGAATTCCCAGCCCATCAGGTTGTTGGTTTCCCGACGGAGCAATGTCGTGCTCTTGAGGATGTCGATCGGCCCGTTGGCGCCACCGCGTATCAGCACCGCCGCCGCGCCGTCGCCGAACAGGCTGGCCGCCACAAGGTTGGATTTGGCGAAGTCGTCGCGCTGGAAGGTCAGCGAATTCAGCTCGACCGCGACAAGCAGCACGGTCGCGTCCGGATCGTCGCCGGCGATCTTGCCGGCCAGCGCCAGCCCGGCGGCGCCGCCGGCGCAGCCGAGGCCGAAGAGCGGCATGCGCCGGACGTTCGGGTGGAAGTCGAGCTTGTTCATGATCAGCACATCGAGGCTCGGCGTCGCGATGCCGC
>JAGRKY010000037.1 GCA_020442095.1 Bauldia sp. | reverse complement strand
GGATCTGCTGGGCGACCCAGAAGGCGACCGAGGCGATGCCCGGCGCCGAGGACAGCGAGATCGTGTCATAGCCGCCGTCCTGGGCAGCGAAATCCGACCACAGCTTTAGCTCGTCCTGGCGGTTGCCGAAGGTGATCAGCGGCGTCGGCCGGCCGGCCGACTTGATCGCCTGATAGGCGCCCCAACCGTCGCCGCCCTGGCCGACGACCGCGTCGATCTCCGGCAGGGTCGGCAGGATGCCCGCCACCTCGCGCTGGGCGTCGGTATTGTTCCAGCTTCCATAGACGGAACCGACGACCTTGATGTCGGGATACTTGGCGAAGACCGCCATGATCGCGTCATGGATGTCGACCTCGATCGAGGTCCCGGCAAGGCCGCGGATCTCGAGGACATTGCCCTTGCCGCCGAGCTTCTCGGCGACGAACTCGGCCTCGATCGTGCCGAGCTGCTTGAAGTCGAAGGTCAGGCGGTGGGCGCAGGGCTCGGTCGCGATCGCATCGAAGACGACGACGACGATACCGGCATCGCAGGCCTGCCTGATCACGCCGTTCAGCGCCGTCGGCGAAACGGCGTCGAGAACGATGGCATCCCAGCCCTCGACAATCAGGTTGCTGATCTGCGCCGCCTGGGTGTTGGCGTCGTTGTTGGCGTCGACCGCACGGACCTTGGCGATGACACCGTCGGCGATCGCCTGCTTGGAGGCGTTGTCGAAGGTGTCGTACATCTGCTGGTGCCAGGAATTGGCAAGCTCGTAGGTGGCGAGCGCAATTCCCTTGCCCGACGTGTCGCCGGTCGCCTTGCCTTCTTCGGCACTCGCGGCAGTGACGGCCAAGGCCGCCCCGAGGAGGGATACGATCCCGCCCCGACAGAATTTCCCAGCGCTTATCATCCTTGTTCCTCCCTTTGCTCGATAAGGTCTGCCCTGACAGACATTGACCGCCGGCCCGCCGGGCATCAGGCGGGCGCGGCCTCCCCGATCACCTCCCGCACCGCCGCGACGATCGTCGCCGCGGACGGAACGAGGGCACGCTGCAGCACCGGCGACGCCGGCATCCGCACATCCGGCGTGGTCACGCGCCGAACCGGCGTGCGGAGGTCATCGGCGCAGTTCTCGTGGATGCGGGCGGCGATCTCGGCGCCGAAGCCGCCGGTCCGCACCGCCTCATGGGCGACGATCACCCGCCCGTTGGCCATACGCACCGCGGCAGCGATCGCCTCGTCGTCGACCGGCGACAGCCAGCGCAGGTCGAGGACGGTGATGTCGTGGCCTTCGGCGGCAAGCGTGTCGGCCGCGGCCAGCGCCTGGGCGACCATCGTCCCCCAGGTGATGACCACCGCCGCCGGCCCCTCGCGGTGAAGCCGCGCGCCGGCTGCCGGCTGGATCGGCCCGCCGGTGACGACCGGCCCCCTGGTCTGGTAGAGCCCGCGCGCCTCGATCACGATGCACGGATCGGGATCGGCATGGGCGGCGCGCAGGAGGTCATAGGCATCCTGCTGGGTGGCGGGCAGCGCGACCTTGAGGCCGGGAATATGCGCGAGCAGCGCCTCGAGGCTCTGGGAATGCTGCGCGCAGGAACCCGGCGTCGCGCCCTGCTGGGTACGCACCACCAGCGGCACGCTCGCCCGCCCCTCGGTGAGGTAGCGGACATTGGCGGCCTGGTTGATCAGCTGGTCGAGAGCGACCAGCATGAAATCCGCCCACATGATCTCGACCACCGGCCGGAGGCCCGAGAGCGCCGCCCCGACGGCGGAACCGAGGATCGCACTTTCCGCGATCGGCGTATCGAAGACACGATCGGCGCCGAAATCGCGCTGCAGGTAGCGCGAAGCGCCGAAGATCCCGCCGGCCTTGCCGACATCCTCGCCGTAGAGGAGCGTCCGCTCGTCGCGCTCGAGGAGGTCACGAAGCGCGGTATTCACCGCCTCGATGAAGGTCATGTCGCGCGGCTCCGCACCCGTGACGGGTTCGGGCGCGACGGCATCGGGCAGCGCGACGACATGCTGCGTCGCCGATGACGGATCCGGCTCCGGCGCGGCCACCACCTGTGCGGCGATCGCGTCGATGGCGTCGTTCTGTTCCTGGACGAGGGCCGCGACCTCACTGTCCGTCAGGCGGCCGGACGCGACGAGGCGCTGGCCGAGCTGGAGGAGAGGATCGCGGGCCTCGGCCGCGCGCTTGTCGTCCTTCGGCCGGTAATGCTCGATGTCCCGGTTATAGTGCCCCCAGAGCCGCGGCACCTTCGCCTCGACGAGCGTCGGTCCCTTTCCGGTCCGGGCGTGATCGGCCGCGGCGGCGATCGTGTCGCGGACCGCGATCGGGTCGGTGCCGTCGATGGTGACGCCGGGAATGCCGTAGGCACGCGCACGCTGCGCCAGCCGGTCTATGCGAAGCAGCTCGCGCGTCGGCGTCAGCTCCGACCAGTCGTTGTTCTCGCAGACGAGGATGATCGGCAGATCCCTGGCCGCCGCGAAGACGAGGCCTTCGTGGACGGCGCCCTGGCTCATCGCACCGTCGCCGATCGAGACGACAACGACCCGATCCCGCGCCGCTTCCGCCATGGCGACGCCGCAGGCGATCGGGACGCCGGCGCCGACGATCGAGTTTTCGCCGATGAAGCGGTGGTCGGGCGCCATCATGTAGGCCGAGCCGCCGCGACCGCCGTCGAGGCCCGACTGGCGGTGGCAGATCTCGGCCATCAGCCCCGCCGGGTCGAGGCCGCTCGCCACGGCCCAGCCGTGACCGCGGTAGGTGGCGATGATCCGGTCGTCGTCCCTCAGGCCGGCAACGGTGCCGAAGGCGATCGCCTCATGGCCGGCGCACAGATGCACCGAGCCGACGACCACCGGCGGCTTGGTCTGGCTGAGCTCCAGCGCCTTGGCTTCGAAAGCGCGGATGAACGCGACGCGGCGGAGAGCCTCTTCGGCGAAGGCCAAATCCTGCCCCGGAATCGGCCGCAGGGCGTCTGCGGTCGGTGCAGCGTCGTTCACGTCCAGTCCCCCCTTGAACACGGTGCGGCCTTTCCGGCCGAAGTGGGGCGGACGCTAGGAGGTCAGTCAAAAAGTGTCAATATAAAATATATATATCACTATTTGACATTATTTGAGCTGGATATGCCCGTCGTGGATGGCGAGACCGGAGATGTCGTCCATCTCCAGGGCCCAGAGCAGCCCTGCCATTTCCGGCTCCGTCGAGAGGCCGGTATGGCCGCCGTCGGTGACGTAGAGCGTGGTTCCGACAAACAGGCAGTTGGTAGGAATGCGGCCGACCGGAACCCGGCCGAGATAGGCGCCGTCACGGGCGACGACCTCGACGCCGCCGGAATCGACGCCGGTGATGTAGAGGCTGCCATCCGCCGCGATCTTCAAACCGTCGGGAACGGCGGGGGCCGGCAGATGGCACAGGTCGACGATCGTGCCGTCGGGCATCATCCGCCGGACCGCCCGGGTGTAGGATTCGACCCAGACGATGCTGCCGTCCGAATCGACGACGATGCCGTTCGGATAGGTCGGCGGGAGATCGAGCAGCCGGACCCCGGTTCCGTCCGGCTTGAGCGCGCAGAGGAAGCCGGGATTCTGCTTGGCGACGGGATCATAGGCGCCGCCCGGATCGGTGAAATAGAGCCAGCCATTCGGCCCGAAGGCGAGATCGTTCGGGGCAAGCAGCGGCCGTCCCTCGATCTCGGTGGCGAGGATCTCGACCTTGCCGTCCGGGCTAACGCGCTGGATCGACGGCGGCTTCCGCTCGGCCGCGCGCCACGGGCCGACGACGCCGCCGTTCTGGGTGACGTAGAGATAGCCGTCGCCGGCCGCGACCACCGCGTTGGGTCCGCCGCCGACCAAGGCCAGGCGCTCGACGCCGCGATCGGCCGACCAGACCGAGATCTGGCTGCGATAGGTTTCGACGAAGGCGATGCGGCCGTCCGGCAACAGGGTCGGCCCCTCCGGCCAGCCGAGCCCCTCCCCGATCACGGCCTGCGACGTCGCGCCTTTCAGCATCGGTATTCCTCCCCTCTGAGAAAGTTCCTGTTTCGCCTGCGGCCGAAGGTCGACGGCCGCCGCTACTCTTGGTCGCCGGCGATCCGTGCCGCCGCTTTCAGGGCCGCGAGGTTCTTGTCGAAATTCCTGCGGAATCGATCGGTCGGGACGGAAATGCACAACGCGAACCGACCGCCGAGCCCCTCGACCGGCACGGCGAGGCAGCACAGGCCGGGCGAGAATTCCTCGTTGTCGAGGGCGTAGCCCTGCTCGGCGATGGTGTCGAATTCTCTGTCGAGCCGGTCCCGCGAAGTGATCGTCGCCGGGGTTACCGGGACGAGCGGATTCGCGGCGAGATAGGCCTCCCGCGCCGACGGCTCCAGCAGCGCTAGCAACAGCTTGCCGGTGGCGCGCGCATGGGCCTGGCCGCTGTAACCCTGCGGCACCTCGACAGCCTGGACCGGCGACAATCCCCGCGCCGTCGTGAGGGCAACGATCTGCCCGTCCACCCAGCCGCTCGCATAGGCGGTCTCGCCGGTCGCCTCGACGACATCGCGGACCCGCGGCGCGAGATGCTCGGTCGGCACCAGCTGGCGCTGGAAGCCGTCGGCGATCACCGCGGCAGCCAGGCCGAGGACGTAGCGGTTGCGCTCGTTCTTGCGCAGCACGCCGGTCGCCAGCAGCGTATGGACCAGATGGTAGGTGACCTGGCGCGGCAGGTTGAGCTGGTCGCTCAGTTCCTTCGCCTTGAGTCCGCCGCTGCTTCGCGCGACCGCGAGCAGGATGGAGATGGTGCGCTCGGCCGACTGGACGCGTGGTTTCTTCTGTCCGCCTTCGCTCTCGCCGGCCGGCTCGTTGGTATCGGGCATATCAGGTCTCCGACGTGACGGTTGCGGACCGGGAGGCAAAACGCTCGACCGCCTCCCAGTCCAGTGCGATGCCGACGCCCGGCTCCTCGTCGACGTGCGCGATGCCGTCACGGATCGGCATCGGCCGGCGCAGCAGCTTCTCGATCGGGTCGGCGCCCGACTCCTCGGGGATCATCTCGACGCCCTCGATGCCCGGGAACGCCGCCGCGAGATGGAGGTGGAGCGGCAGGAAGACATGCGGGAAGACGGTCCTGCCGGCGCCGTCGGCATGATGGATCGCCTCCACCGCCGCGGTGATTCCGCCGCAGGTCGTCGCATCGACGCGCAGGACGTCCACCTCGGTCGCGAGGTTGCGCATGACGCGGGTGCCGTGGATGTCCTCGCCGGCGGCGACCGGCGTGCGGATCGTACGACGCAGGCCGGCGACGAGATCGACATCGACCGTCGAGAACGGGTCCTCGACGAATTCCAGCCCGAAATCATCGAGCCCGAGGCAATCGCGTCGGGCGGTGTTCAGGTCGCGCCAGGACCAGTGCGCATCGACCGCCAGCCGCCCGGGTGCCGTCGCGGTGACCCGTTCGATCATCGCGCGATCGAATGCCGGGTCATAGCCCCTGAGCATGATCTTGACCCGCTCGTATCCGGCGTCGCGGAGCCGCGCCACCTCGTCGGCGACGTCGTCGATCGTGCGCTGGTCGAGATAATATCCGGCGACGGCGGTCGCACCGACCGAGCGGCGGAACCCGCCGAGGATCTGGAACAGCGGCAGCGCCGCGGTCTTCGCCATGACGTCCCAGAGCGCGATGTCGAACAGGCTGTAGGCCCGCGACAGGGCTGCGCGGCCGGGCTGGTTCGAATTCTGGATGGCGACCATCAGCGCGTTGCGCATCTCGATATCGTCGGCGCCGGCAAGCCGCGCCGCGAGCCCCTCGAGCACGGCGAAGAGCGGCGTTCCCCGGACGTAGCCCAAGGCCTCGCCCTGGATGCCCGTGTCGGTTTCGAGCCGCAGGCAGACGAAGTCCCGGGTCGTGATGCGGGTATCCCCCAGCCGTATCTCCCGCGGCAGCGGCACCCGGCATTCGGCTATTCGCAGCGCTGTCAGTTTCATGATCAAATCCTGGATCGATCGAACGTCGTCTTTTTCATCAGTATATGACTTGCATATCGTAATCTGATAATGAAAGGAAGCCGAACGACAAAGGGGGGAATATTCCGATGGCTGACGACGGCGACCTTCTCGACCGCAGGACCCTGGTGACCGGCGGGGGTGCGGGAATAGGCAGGGCGATCTGCCTGGCATTCGCAAGCGCCGGCGCGAAGATCGCAGCCTTCGACATCGATATGGCAGGCGCCGAAGAAACCGCAAGCCAGGCGCGCGCGACCGGCGTCGACGCGATCGCGATCGGCGGATCGGTCGCCGACCCGGGCGATGTCCAGCGGGCCGTCGATGCAGTCGTCGCGGAATGGGGCGGCATCGATATCCTGGTCAACAATGCCGGGGTCAGCGCCAACAGCCCGACGCTCGACCTCAGCCTGGAGGCCTGGAACCGCGTCGTCGACATCAACCTCAACGGCGTTTTCATCACCGCTCAGGCATGCGGCCGGGTGATGATCCTCGAGGGCAAGGGCGCCATCATCAACCTCGGCTCGATCTATTCGACCGTCGCGGCGCCGAACCGCCTCGCCTATTGCGCCACCAAGGCGGCGGTCGCGATGTTGACCAAGTCGCTCGCGATCGAATGGGCGAAGTCGGGCATCCGGGTGAACGCCGTCGCGCCGGGCTACGTCCGCACCCAGATGGTCGTCGAGCTCGAGGCAGCCGGCAAGCTCGACCTCGAGGCGATCAACCGGCGAACCCCTCAGGGCCATATCGCCACGCCGGAGGATATCGCCGAAGCCGTCCTCTTCCTCGCCACCGACAAGGCCTCCCATATCACCGGCCAGGTCCTCGGCGTCGACGGTGGCTGGACCGCCTATGGCTTCGTATAGACGGACGCCGGTCGCTGCCATTTCGGCATTGCTCCGCCGCCGAGACAGGTGCAGACAATTCAGAGGAGACTTATTTCAGCTTGTTCTATTCGCACCGACGCCAAAGAAAAACAGCGGCGGGGTCGCTTCCGTCGACATTTAGGACAGTAACCAGATAGGTCTCATGGCTCTTTGTTTTTGGGAACAGCGAAACCGCGATCTCAGTGTCCCACTTTGTACCCTCAAAACCACACGAAAATTTCCCCTGCCAGCCTTTTTCCACTGGGTTGTCGGGATCAGTAACCATCCGAAGACTCTTCAAAGCGCACGTTCCACCGCCATCGAAAAGACCAATCATTAAGTCGTTGCGGATTTCCACATGGCAAGAATAACCAATGCCTCCGTAAGAGCCAATTAGATCCGCAGGAAAAGATTGCGAAGCAGAAATTGCGCTTGTGGGAAAACTACATATTGCAGACGAACAAAAAATAAGGACCCGCAACCGATCAAATCGAACAAGGCGGTGGATAATCATGTTCAGCTCCAATTTTCGGTGCCGAAGTGGCCCCCGCGACGCCTTGAAGGTACAAAACAAGGAGAGAACTCCTCAACGCGGCCATAAACAAACGCCCTTTCGAAATTTAGAAGACCACCAAAAGTGGCACTTGACAACTTTTTAGTGCCTCCGCGTCAGCGGACATCAGCGAAGGTCATCTGAAGTTTATCGGACTTCTCTTTCGGCAAAGTGAGCCTCGGCCGGGGGTCGTTGCGCCGACTCGATTCAGTGCGAGCGCGGGGTGCAGCGAGAACGAAGATTACCTGATGCCGTGGCGGTTGAACGGTTGACGCTTGATGACGAACCAGAGCCGGCGAATGCAATTTGCCTGTTTTACCGGAGCAGCTATTTTGCGTGTTGCCGCCATTCACTTGCGACGATGAATTTATGCGCTTCGTCCATCGAGGGAGAACGGGAGATGCTCAAGCTACATCTGGCGCTGGCAGCTGCACTTGCTCTTTTGGGCTCACAATTTGCCCACGCCTCGGATTGCCCTTGGTACAAGGGCATTTGGTATAATCAAAGGGATAACGTGCGCTGGATCGTTTATTTCGACGACAAGGGCTCGACGTCGCGCCACAATGTATTTTTCGAGAGATGGCAGGATAAGACTTTAACTAACAGAATATTTGGCATGCACTACGATACGAATGGCCTCGCAAGAGAATATGTGTCGATAGAAAATAACTATTATCCTTTCGAAAACTACGAATATGGCAACAAAGAAGAAAACATTATAACAACAGTACCCATGACGAGTGTCTATGAAGATTTCGGTCAAAGCAATCGGGAGCTTGCTGATTGGTTGGTTTTCGCCGATCTCTCAAAGAATCTGTATTATGCAAATCGTACTTTTGAAATAGGTAATTCAGAAAAATACAAATTTAACTATATACTCAACCGTGGACTGGCAATCCAACCGGCCATACCTCCGGATTCTTTCAGGTTTCTTGCTTGCAGGAGACGCTCCATTGATATTGATACGCCGTCCAACCCAGAGCCGGGTTCAGAGGCGCGATGAAGTGGCGGATCAGCGGATCAGCGCCGCGAGTCGAAGCCACTCCAAGGGCGGCCACCCCGAGCCAGCCTCCCTATCGATCAATGTGCGCCCGTCAGAGACATGCAATGTCGACCGCCCTCCCGATTGGGAGGCACAGTTGTTCCTTGTGGTTGCTATGCCCTTTACAAGCCAGTGACGGCTGCCTGAGCCGTCAGAGGTTTTTGGTGCCGCTTGCGTGACTCGAACACGCGACCCCATCATTACGAATGATGTGCTCTACCAACTGAGCTAAAGCGGCTTTCCAGCGCGATAGATACCGACAAGCATCCAAAGGTTCAAGGACAAGCGATGCCGGAAAGAAGGGCAAGGGCGCGACGGCCGGTCGCGGCACCGCTGGACCGGCCGGGAAGGCCCATCGGGCCTAGAATTTGACGCGGACCCCGGTCAGCACCGCGCGCAATGGCTCATAGTCGGCCTGGCGGTCGTCATAGTCGTATTCGCGATAGCCGAGATAGACCTCGGACTGGCAGTAATCGAGGTTCTGGACGACCTGGAGCCCCCAGGAGAAGCTCGTCGAATCCTGGATACGGATGCCGTCCCCGTTATAGACGTCGGCCGACAGCGCGGTGGCGCCGACCGAAAAGACGTCCCGCTGGAGGCCGACCTTTCCGTAGATGAAGGTCCGGTCCGAGCCGTCCTTGCGGTCGTTGTGGCCGGAGGCCCCGGTCAGGCTGATCCCCGAAGGCACATGGAGGACGGAAACCGACCCGTCATAGACGCCATAAGGCCGCCGCTCGTAGCCCTTGCCCGAATAGGCGACCGCGCCGGCGACACGGAAAGTGCCGAATTCCCCGGCATAGCGAAGCGCCGCGTCCCAGTTGTCGATACCCGTCCGATCCGGGATCACCTGGGTCCCGTAGGACCCGGACAGCGTGAAGCCAGCCACCGCCGGCGTGTCGTAGCGGACGCGAAGCTTCCGCCCGAGCCCGTCGAGATTGGTGAAGACGTCCTTGACGCTGAAGCCACTGAGGCCGCCACCCTTGATCGCGAAGAGCTGTCCGCCGGCGAGGTCGCTGACGTCCGAATAGCCGATCGCCGTGGTCCCGGAGAGATCGACCTCGGCCGTCTGGTCGGAGGCCATGCTGCCCTGGCCGAGCCAGACCTTGCCGAAATCCGTGTCGACGAAGACTTCCGCCTTGCGGGTCAGGAAGCGGTCCCAGTCGGGATCGCCGTCATTCTCCTGGTTGATGTATTTGGTCGAGAAGCCGTCGTATTCGAACTCGTAATTCGCGCCGAGACTGGCCTGGCCGGGTTCGCCGGCATGGAGGAAGACGCCGAAGCGGGTCGACGAATTGCCGTTGCCGGCGGGCACGTACCAGCGACTCCGCCGGCCATCGTCGACACCGAGCGCGCCGGTATCGACCTGCCCGTAGAAACGCAGGTTGAACGCCTCGCTGCCGATCGTCAGGTCCGGGACCAGCGTGTCGCCGGCAACCGCCGGCGCGACGCCCGCGAGCAGGCAGGCCGCCACAACTGTCCCTGCGATCCCGTCACCGGGCATGACCCGACACCCTCGCCCCCCGCGCAATGGTCCGAATCGTTAACGGACCGGCGGCATCGGAACAACCGGGAAACGGCGCGGCACCGGTGTTCCGGTGCGCCGGTGTCTGGCACCGGTCGCCGCGCCTGGCGGCGGCCGGTGTCTTTTCCATGGGGGCTTTCGACGGACCGCCTAGAACTTCACGCGGGCGCCGGTCAGCACGGCACGAACCGGCTTGTAGCTCCCATCGCGGTCGTCATACTCGTACTCGCGATACCCGAGATACACCTGGGTCTGGTAGTAGTCGAAATTCTGGACCGCCTGGAGACCCCAGGAGAAGCTGTCCGAACCGGCGACGCGGATATCGTCGCCGCTGTAGATGTCGGCCGAGAAGGCGGTCTTGCCGACATCGAAGAAGGCCTTCTGGTAGCCGAGCTTGCCGTAGACATAGGCGCCGTGATCGTCACCGTCGCGTTCGTCATAGCCCGCTGCACCGGTCAGGCTGAGGCCTGTCGGCACGTGCAAGAGCGAAACCGATCCGTCGTAGACGCCGTTGTCGTCGCCCTTGTCGGAGTAGGCGACCGCGCTGGCAACGCGGATCGCCCCGAACTCGCCGGCATAGCGCAGCGCGACGTCCCAGACGTCGACATCGGTCCTTTCGGGAAAGATCTCGGTGCCGTAGGAGCCCGACACCGTGAAGCCGGCAAGCGTCGGCGTGTCGTAGCGGACACGGAACTTGCGGCTCAGGCCGTCGTAGTTCTTGAAGACGTCGCTGACCTTGAAGTCGGTCAGGCCGTCGCCCTTGATGGCAAATAACTGGCCGCCGGCGAGATCGCTGACGCCCGAATAGCCGATGACGGAGGTCCCCGAGAGGTCGACCTCGGCCGTGCCGTCGGAGGCCATGCTGCCCTGGCCGATCCACACCTTGCCGAAGTCCGTATCGACGAAGACTTCCGCCTTGCGGGTCAGGTAGCGATCCCAGTCGGGATCTCCCTCGTTGTCCTGATTGACATACTTAGTCGCATAAGGATCGTACTCGAATTCGTAATTCGCCCCGACGCTGGCGCCGTCGGGATCGCCGACATGAAAGAACACGCCGAAGCGGGTCGACGAATTGCTGTTGTCGACCGGCGCGTACCATTTGCCGTCCCGACCGTCGTCGGCAAAGAGCACACCCGGATCGAACTGACCGTAGAAACGCAGATTGAAGGTGTCGTCGCCGATCTGAAGCTTCGGGACGAGAGTTTCGTCAGCGCTGGCCTGCGCACCAAAGGCCAGCATGCCTGCGAGGAAAAACGTCGCTGAAATTCGCTTGTTGAACATGACCCCGACACTCCCCTGGTTGGTGGGAATGCCGGTATCCGCCCGACAAAAAATGCCGATGACAGGCGCGGCCGCGACGCGAAAAACGCGAAGCATGCGGCAACAAAAGCCACAGCGAAAGATCAGCTACCGCACACGGCCGCGATGGCCGGGTGCCGAAGGTCTAGAACAAACGGAATCGACGCGGCCTCGGCGCCTCGACGTCGTCGCCGTCCGGCATCGGCCCGGGGTCGTCGGGCGACGGCGGCATGATCGGCTCGTCGTCGACCTCTTCCTTCGTGGCTTCCTTCACGGCGGACGCTTCGATGGCAGGCGCGGCAGGCGACGGCGCGGGCTTGGCCTCGGGTTCCGGCTCTGCCTCCGGTTCCAGCTCGGGCCTGGTCTCGGAGACGGGCACCGGCGTTGCCGGAACGACGGCGGTCGCCGACGGCGCGGGTTCCTCGCGGGTCGCTTCGACCATCGCGACGACTGGCTCGGGCTTTGCCTCGACCTGGGGCGGCGCTTGGGGCACCGGGGCCGCCGCTTCGGGCGGCGGCAGCGGTTCGATATCCTCGATCGGCGCCGGCTCGGGAACGACCACCGGCTTCGCCTCGATCCGCGGCGTGTCGCCGGCATCGATCGTCGTCTGCCGCTCGATGGCGAGATCCGCTTCGATCTGCATCGCGACCCGCGACGGCGGCGCTTCCGGCGAAACCTTCCATTCGACGACGCCGACCTCGCCCGAAACCGGCGAGACCGGCTGCCAATGGTCGAGAATCTGGCCGTCGGCCATCCAGACGGGATCGCGCGGCGCATTGATCGCGCGGGCAAGCCACATCCTCACCTTGCCCTCGTCGCCATGCTCGCGTTCTTCGATTTCCGCCATCAGCAGGCAGACGCTTTCGCTCGGCCCGGCCTTGACCAGGCCCTCGAGCGCTTCCCGCGCGGACGACCATTCATGGGCATCGATCGCCGCCCGGGCGATCGCCATCGCGCCCTCGGCGTGGTTGGCGCGGAGCTCGACCAGCCGCCGCATGCGCTTCAGTCGATCGCGAACCGAGTCGCCGGGGCGGACACCGGCATAGGCGTCGGCGATATCCGGATGCGGCGCGGCCTTCCAGGTCGTTTCGAGCACCCGCGCGGCGCGGCGATAGTCGCTGGCGCGGCTGAGCAGGCGGCTGCCGACCA
>JAGRKY010000445.1 GCA_020442095.1 Bauldia sp. | reverse complement strand
GACCGGATCACGGTGCTGCGCGACGGCGAGAATCAGGCGCCGCGCCGGGCGTCGGAACTCAACGTCAATTCGCTGGTCGAGCTGATGCTCGGCCGGACGCTGGAGAACATGTTCCCCGAGCGCCAGGCGGTCCACAAGCGCGAGCTGCTCTTGTCGGTGCGCGACCTGTGGCCGGACGGCATGCTCGAACCGGTGAGCTTCGACGTCTATAGCGGCGAGATCCTCGGCCTTGCCGGCCAGCTCGGCAGCGGTACCGGCGAGATCCTGGCGGCGATGGCCGGCGCCCACCGGACGCGCTCCGGCACCATGGATTTCGGCGGCGAGAGCGCGCTGCCGCGCAAGCCCTCCGCCGCGATCCGCCGCAAGATCGGCTATTGCTCCGACGACCGGAAGTATGACGGCCTGTTCCTCGGCCGCCCGATCCGCGAGAACCTGACCTCGCCGGCGCTCGAAACCGTCTCGCGCTTCGGCTGGAACTTCGGGGGGAGGGAACAGAAGGTCGCCCACGACCTCGCCGACAAGTTCACCGTCGACACAGCGCGGCTCGGCGCGGAAGCGGGGGTGCTGTCCGGCGGCAACCAGCAGAAGGTGGCGCTCGGCAAGTGGCTGGCGATCACGCCCAGGGTGATCCTCGTCAACGAGCCGACCCGCGGCGTCGATGTCGGCGCCAAGGCGGAAATCTACCGCAAGCTCCGGGAACTCGCCGACGACGGGGCGGCGATCGTCTTCGCCTCCACCGACATGCAGGAAATCACCTATCTGCCCGACCGGGTGATCACCTTCTATCGCGGCATGATGATCGGCGGTTTCGATCTCGCAGGGATCACCACCGCCGGCATCCTCAAAGAAATCACCGATCCCTTCAACGAGACCAACCTCTGAGGCCCATGATCATGGAGGCGCTGGCACAATTCGGCCGCTCCCTCGTTCCTCCCAAGGTCGCGGCCTGGGTCGAACGGCAAGCCAATCCGATCGTCTATGCACTGGTGGCGCTGTTTGTCATCGTCTTCGTCTATGGCGCGGTGACGACCGACAACTTCCTGTCCATCTTCAACTTCAAGACGATCATCCGCGATGCGGCGCTGGTCGGCATCATGGGGATCGGGCTGACCTTCGTGACGCTGTCGGGCAACTTCTTCCTGCTGTCGATGAAGGAGACGGCGGCGCTCTGCATCATCACCTTCGCGATGGGGATGTCGAACGAATACGGCTTCGAGCTGTCGCTGCTGGCGACACTGGCCGTCGCCGTCATCGCCGGAGCGGTGCAGGGGCTGCTGATCGGCCTCGGCGGCAATCCGATAGTGGTGACGCTCGGCGCCGCCGGGCTGTTCTACGGCCTCGCCTCGTGGTGGAGCGACAACCTCGTCGTCTCCTTCCGCCGGCCGAACGACGCGGAATGGCTGGGCACCGGCTCATTCCTCGGGCTGCCCAACATCACCATCGCCTTCATCCTGATAGCTGTCGTCGCCGAGATCGTGCTGCGCTACACGAATTTCGGCCGGAAGGTCTACCTGATCGGCGCCAACCGCGCCGCGGCGCGCGCCACCGGCCACGAGAACCTGTCGATGGCGATCAAGGTCTGCATCATCGCCTCGGTCTGCGCCGGCTTCGTCGCCGTCGCCTTCGCGGCGCAGATCTCGAGCGCCCAGGCGAACTACTTCTCCTCCGAGTTCGGCTCGAGCGGCGACATGACCATCCTGGTCATCGCGACGGTGATGGTCGGCGGCAACTCGATCATGGGCGGCTACGGCTCGACGCTGCGGACCAGCCTCGGGGCGATCTTCATCTCGGTGATCGACAACATGATGGTGCTGAGGGGCTTCAACAGCGGACCGCGAGTGCTGGCGGTCGGCCTGATGATCGTCTTCTCGATCATCGTCTTCTCACTCGCCCGCAAGGGCTCGCGGGCGCAGGAGTAGGGCGATGAACGGCTCCACCACATTCCTCGACCGCCTGCGCGACCGGGTCGCCAGCAACCCGGACCTCGCCTTCGCGATCCTGCTCGCGGTCTGCGTCTACGGCTATTTCGCCGTCACCAACGACCTCTTCATGACGCACAACACGACGTTTGCGATCATGGAGCGCTTCGCGGTGCTCGGCCTCGTGTCGCTGGCGCTGACGCTCTGCATCATCGCCGGCGAGATCGACCTGTCGATCGGCTCCAACGCGGCGCTGACGGCGGTGATCGTCGTCCGCTTCAACGACTCGCTCGGCACCTTCACGGCGCTCGGCATCGGCCTGGTGATCTCGACGTCGATAGGCATCATCCAGGGCTATTTCATCGCCTATCTCAGGGTGCGGGCGATCGTCCTCACCGTCGGGACGCTGATGCTGCTGAGGGGCGTCGCGCTCTTCGCCGCCGAAGAGAAGACGGTGATGCTGACCGAGTTCGAGGTGCCGGACTTCATCCAGACCAAGATGCTCGGCTATTTCTCGCCGGCAAGCCTGCTGGTCATCGCCGTCTACATCGTCATCGGCATCTTCATCGCCTATACGAAATACGGCCGCGAGATCTATGCGGTCGGCGGGGCGCGGAAGGAGGCGCTTGCCGCGGGCGTCAACCTCAAGCGGCCGATGATCATCGTCTTCGCCATTTCCGGCTTCTGCGCCGGCCTCGGCGGCGCGATCATCGGCCTGCGTTCCGGAACCGCGCAGGCGCTCGGGCTCCAGTATCTGCTGCTTGCCGGCACGGTCGCGGCATTCATCGGCGGGGTCTCGATCCTCGGCGGCAAGGGTGGCGTCATCGGCGCGGTGATCGGAACGCTGACCGTGAATTTCCTGAATACCGGGCTCGTCTTCAACGTGACCCCGGCCTATCAGGTGCAGCTCTATCTCGGCGTCTTGCTGATCATCGTCATCATGTTCCAGACCGGCTCGCGGCTCTTCGACGCGAGACAGCGGCGGAAGGCGGTGCTCGCCGCGGTCGACGAGCGCAAGGTCGCGCTTCTCGCCAGGAAGCGGGAGGTGCTCGGCGCACGGCCGGCGCCATCGTGACCGGAATGGACATTCGTTGCCGTCCGGTCCAAAACGCGAATAACGAAGGACGGTCTGCCTCCTAAACGGGTGTCCTGCATTGTCCACGCGCGCGACCGCATCCAGGACCGATACTTCCGGCACTGCGCTCCCGACGGAGCGCGGGCCGGGTGGCAGGACGCCCGAGGGGCCCTACGAGACGCGCCATCTGCCGCGCGACGTCGGCCTGCCCAACTCGCGTCTGGTCCAGTTCATCGATTTCATCGAACAGCTCGAAGACGAGACCGAAGCCGCCCTCGACATCCGGCCGGGGGGCCGCGAGGTGCGGATGCTCGCCTGCCTGGTGCGCAACCACCTGAACGGCAAGATGATGACCAGCTCGTCGCTCGCCGCGGCATCGGGCATGTCCTACGGGACGGCGCTCCGCGCCATCGCCGATTGCCAGGCCCGCGGCCTGATCGTCAGACGGCCGCGGACGGCGACCGGCAAATCCTTCTCGCTGCATCCGTCGCCCGCGCTGCTCGAACGCTGGCAGGAATATGCCCGTCGGACCCGGGCGCTGCTTGCCGCCAATTTCGAGCCGGACGACGCGATGCTCGCGCCCTCCGGCTATTTCTTCGGCGCATCGTATAACGACGGCAACGTGCTGCCTCTGCAGGCCGCGCTCGACGACAAGCTGCATTTGTCGGGCGACCTCAGGGTGCTCGTCCATGCCGACCCGACCTTCATGGCGATGCATGCACTGAAGAAGCATTTCCAGAACATCTTCGGCACCGGCATCCAGAACCGGGCATTGTCGATCGACCGGTTGCGGAACGAGATCCTGGAGAATGGCGCGCTCAAGGTCTCGCGCTACGACATCGTCGCCTGCGACCTGCCGTGGTTCGGCGAGCTTGCGTCGAACGGGGCGCTGCAGCCGCTCGACGCGCTGATGCGGGAGACCGGCTTCGACCTTTCGGATTTCCATCCGGCGGCGGTGGCGAGCACCCGGCACCGCGGCGCCTATTACGGGGTTCCGGTCCAGACGACGCCTGAGCTGCTGGTCTATCGCACCGACCTCTTCTCGGAGGCGGGGCTGGCGGAACCGGCGACGACGGAGAGCGTCATCGACGCCGCACGGCGGCTCCACGCGCCGGTCAAGGGACGCTACGGCATCGCCTGGAATGCGGCGCGGGGAACGCCGCTGGGCCATTCCTTCCTGATGATCATGGGCGCCTTCGGCCAGCCATTCATCAACCTTCGGGCGACCGGCGCCGGATTCGACGCTGACGATCCGCAGGGCGAGGAGATGCGGCCGATGTTCCTCTCCGATGCCGCGCGAGGAACGGCCGAGTACCTTATGGAATTGCTCGACTATTCGCCGCCGTCGATCCTCTCGATGTCATGGTACGAACGGGCGGTCGCCTATGCGAATGGCATCGTCGGCCTGGCCTATTGCTACACGCTGCTCGCGCCGTTGTTCGAGCTCGACCCGCGGTCGCCCGCGCATGGCAAGACCGACTATCTGCCTCATCCGGTCGGCCCCCATGGACGGCCGGTGGCGCCGGTCGGCGGCTATGCCCTGGCGATGCCGGCGAACCTTTCGCCGGATCGCGTGATGGCGACATGGGCGGCGATCCGGTCGCTGACCTCGCCGAGCGCCGCGAAGCTCTACATTTCGAACGGCAGCGTCGTCAGTCCGCGCTACAGCGTCAGCAGCGATCCCGACGTGCGCGCCGTGTCGCCGATCATCCCGGCGGTCGACGCCATGGCCCGCAAGGGCTGCCTCCAGACCTGGCCGCGCCCGCCGGTGCCCGAGATATCGGAAGTCATCGCCATCGTCGGCGAGGAGATGCACGCGATGCTGCGCTGCCAGAAGTCGATCGACGATGCGCTGGTCGCCGCCCAGAACCGCAGCGACGCGCTGATGCGCGCCAACGGGCATTACTGAATTCGGCCGGCTGGCCGGGAGGACCGCCCGCGCATCCTAGCCCGGCGCCTTGATACGGCCGCGTAGCGCCTCGGCGATCTCGTCGAGGACGACCGGATCGTCGATCGTCGCGGGCATGCGGTAGGATTCGCCGTCGGCGATCTTGTTCATCGTGCCGCG
>JAGRKY010000444.1 GCA_020442095.1 Bauldia sp. | reverse complement strand
GTCGCCCATGTCGGCATCTATCGCGACCCCGAGACGCTGGAGCCGCACGAATATTACTTCAAGGCGCCGGAGGACCTCGGCGACCGGCTGGTGATCGTCGTCGATCCGATGCTGGCGACCGCCAATTCGGCGAGCGCCGCGATCGAGAAGCTGAAGGAGCGCGGCGCCCAGGACATCCGCTTCGTCTGCCTGCTCGCCGCGCCGGAGGGCATCGAGCGCTTCCAGAAGCTCCAGCCGGGCATCCCGATCTACACCGCGGCGATCGACGAATACCTCAACGACCACGGCTACATCGTCCCCGGCCTCGGGGATGCCGGGGATCGTCTCTACGGGACGAAGTAGCGGACGGCGACCGCGCGGAAGGTCCTGAGAAAGGCCCTGCGTCCTTCGAGGCTTCGCTGCGCGAAGCACCTCAGGATGGCGGGGCTGGCGTATCGGCGCGGGGCTGGCCTGGAGCTTTCGCAAGGGCTGAGCTCTACTGACCCTTCCATTGCACCCCACCCCGCCATCCTGAGGTGCGAGGGCGAAGCCCGAGCCTCGAAGGACGCAGTGTCCTGTGGGCCGTCCGCCGGCGATGGGATGGAGCGTGGTGCGTCCTTCGAGGCTCGCCACGTTATGGCGAGCACCTCAGGATGGCGGGGTTGGGGGCACCCGTTGGAAGCGAGAAGCGGCTTGGCCGTCAGCGGAAAAGGTTGAAGCCGAGGCGGTAGGTGATGCCGATGCCGGCCATCCACTGGTCATGGCTGCCGGCCTTGACGATCGGGCTCTTGTCGGCGTCGCCGACGAAGCGGTTCCAGCTGCCGGTGAAGCGCAGCTTCGTCCGCTCGGTCAGGCTGTAGCTGGCGCTGGCCGCGAGGCCGACCGACTTGAAGCCGCCGTCGGGCTGGTACTTGGACAGCGACCCCTTCGATGCTTCCTTGCCGGTGACGCCGAAATAGGTCTCCATGTATTCCGTCGAGGCGAAGCTGGCGCGCGGTCCGAAGGCGACGTCGAAAGCGGACGTCACCGGCACGACCACGTCGAGGCCGAGGTCGCCGACCTGGCCGTCGGTGCCGTTGATTCCCTGGCGGATCGAGCCGAAGCCACGCAACCACTGGCCCTTGAACCCGGCGCCGAGGCCGAGTTCCAGCGTCCACGGCACCTTCTTGGTGCCTTTCAGGCTGTTGTCGTCGTTCGGGTTCCGCTCGCCCTGGTAGCCGAAGGACGGATACAGGTAGAAGCCGTGCGCGTTCGACTCGCGCTGGCCGACACCCGGGATATAGAAGCGCCCGACGCCGAAGAGCGGATAGGGGACGATGATGTAGGTATCGGCGCCCGGGTATTTCGGCTTGGCGAGGCCGCCGATGCCGACGTCGATGAGATATTGCGGACCGCCGCCGACGAGCGCGTCCTCGGCCTTCGCGCCGTTGAGTCCGAGCGACAGCCCGGCGGCGAATAACGTGGCAAGGACGGCAAGGCGCATCTGGTCAAATTCCCCCGGACAGGACCCACGGCCTATATGCAGCGGTCCCGGTTAGGAAATGTTATACGCGACATCCGCTCGAATCACGCTGAAAAAGCTACCTTCCGGACGGAACGGCGTCGAGTGTGGCCGAGAAGCACCGCCGGAAGCGGAAATTGGGGGAAGCATCATGAAATACGGCGCCATCTATCCGAGCCTGAAGGGCCGCACCGTCCTGGTGACCGGCGGCGGCAGCGGCATCGGCGAATCGATCGTCACCCACTTCGCCGCGCAGGGCTCCAAGGTCGGGTTCATCGACATCAAGGAAAAGGAATCGAAGGCCCTCGTCGCCAAGCTGAAGCGCAAGAAGCAGAAGGTCCATTTCGAGCATTGCGACCTCGCCGACATCGATGCGCTGCGCAAGGCGATCAAGTCGGTCCGCAAGGCGCTGGGGCCGATCACGATCCTGATCAACAACGCCGCCCATGACGAGCGCCACACTCTCAAGGAAGTGACCTCGGAATATTTCGACGACCGGATCCGGGTGAACCTCAAGCACCAGCTCTTCACCATCCAGGCCGTCGTCGATGACATGAAGAAGGCCAAGAACGGCGCCATCGTCAACATGGGCTCGACCTCCTGGATGGTCGCCTTCGGCGGGCTGCCGGTCTACACGGCCGCCAAGGCGGGCGTCATCGGCCTGACCCGCGGCCTCGCCCACGAACTCGGCCAGCACAACATCCGGATCAATTCCGTGGCGCCCGGCTGGATCATGACCAAGCGCCAGAAGGAGCTCTGGGTGACGCCGGAAGCGCTGGAGCAGTTGATGAAGGACCAGTGCCTGCAGCGCACCCTCGGTCCCGACGACATCGCCCGGGCGGTGCTGTTCTACGCCTCGGACGAGGCCTCGGCGGTCACCAACCAGAGCGTCGTCTTCGACGGCGGCTGGCTGTAGCCGCGGCGGCGGGCCGGCATTGACGGATCGTTAACGACGCCGGCATCGACCGGCCGGTTCTTGGCGCGGCGTTAGCTTTTTCGCGCGATGGTGGCGGCCCCGGACGGGCGTCGCCCGTCGCCCAGGAAAGAACGAAGCGTCGCCGGATGGGTGCCAGGCTCCTCGTCATCGCCGCGGTCGTGGTCGTTGCCGCGCTCAGCCTGCCGAAATTCGCGCCGGACCTGCTCGCGAATCTGGTCGGTCACAGCGCCGCCCCGGCAAGCGACGAACCGGAGCAGCGGCAGGCGCTCAACAGCCGGCGGATGATCCTCGAGGCCGACCAGCGCGGTCATTTCCTCGTCGACGCCTCGGTCAACGGCCGCGCCATCGAGGCGATGGTCGATACGGGCGCGAGCACCGTCGCGCTCAACGCCGAGACCGCCCGCCGGCTCGGGGTCAATCCGCCGATACGCACCTACACGATCCCGGTTTCGACCGCCAACGGCACCGTCCGCGCCGCCGGCGTCTCCCTCTCCGAGGTACGGCTCGGCGGCATCCGCCTCCACAATGTCGAGGCGATGGTGCTTCCCGACGGCCTGCTCGCCACCAACCTCCTCGGCATGAGCTTCCTCGGGCGGCTGTCGAAATTCGAACTGTCGGGATCGCGCCTGATTCTCGTTCAGTAGCTTGCCTTTCCCGCCCGCCGGCGCTCTGTTATGACCCGGCTGACTCCGCTCCAGAGGATGGACCATGTTTCCGAAGCCGATTCCCGA
>JAGRKY010000443.1 GCA_020442095.1 Bauldia sp. | reverse complement strand
TGGCGATCATGCTGAACGGCCAGCCCTTCACCATCACCTGGGGCGATCGCCGCCTCGCCAAGACCGACGAGGCCGCCTTTTCCCTTTCCTCCGGCATGCGGGTGATCGAGGCGACCGCTACCCGGCCGGCCGAGATCGTCTCCTCCGGCGAAGAGCAGATCACCATCGTCATCGACGGCGAACGCCTCGTCTTCCATCTCGTCGAGGTCCGGGGCGAGCCGCCGCCCCCGCCGCCGAAGGCGATCCCCTGATCCGGTCCGCTCCGCCTCTCTAGGATCCGGCCGCGTCGGATACAGCCTTCCGCCAGGTGATCGCGTCGTCCAGCCTGTCGTCGCCCCAGAACAGTTCGCCGGCGACGACAAAGCTGGGCGAGCCGAAGATGCCGAGCGAACGCGCCTCGTCGGTGGCCGCGAGATAGGCCGCCTCGGTCTCGTCCGACCGTGCCCGCTCGATCACTGCCTCGGGGTCTTGGCCGATCTCGGTCAGGCTCCCGCTGAGATTCGGTTCGCTTCCCGCCGGCTGGCCCTCCTCGAACCACCGGCGATAGGTCGCCACGACGTAATCCCGACACCACCCTTCGTCCCGGCCGACGATCGCGACGCGATTCGCCAAATCGAATTCTTCGAGCGGATAAGGCGCCGGCAGCCGGGCCCTGAGCCCGTATCTGGCGGCGCGGCGTTCGATATCCCGCCACATGTACCGGGCTTTGACCGGCTTGTCGGCGAACGGGATGTTGTCCATCTCCCTCATGATGGCGCGGACGCTGAACGGCCGCCAGTTGAAGGAGACGCCGTGCGCCGCCTCGATTTCTCTCAGCCGCATGATGGTCAGGAAGCTGTAGGTGCTGCCAATCGAAAACCAGAGATCGATCGGTTCCATCGCTGTTCCCCGTCGTCGGTCCGCGCGCGCCCCAACCCCTACCACTCCGCGCCGGGATCGTTAACCGTCCCGCCTGGGCAGGATGTCGCCGCCCGTCGCTCACAACCGGCATGGCGCTCCGGAAACCGGAGAAAAGCGCGATCACGGCCGCTTCCCTTAACCACTCGTTAACCATAGCGCGGCGACAACATGTAACCGTTCATTAACTCCGGTTAACAGCACCGTGTCACTCGCTCTCGCCGCCAGTTCCGGAATTCGCCTCGCCGGCCGCTCCTTCCTCGCTTTCGTGCTGGAACCCATGCCACCGGTCGCCGGATGGCTGGACGACCTCGACGCGGTGGCGCGCCAGTCCCTCGCCTTCTTCGCCAACCGTCCGGTCGTGCTCAATCTGGCAAGGCTCGCCCCCGATCGGAACGAGACCAACGCGATCATCGACGCGCTGAAGATCCGCAACATCCGGGTCATCGCGGTCGAAGGCGTCGATCCGGCCTGGCTTGACCCGTCGCTTGCTCCCCTCGGCAGCGGCAAGGAATCCGGCAAGGTCGTCGACTTCCCAGGCGCCAGGGCGCCGGCCCAGCCGCGCGCCGCGGCATCGTCGAGAGGCTCGTCGATCATCGACCGGCCGGTGCGCTCCGGCCAGACGATCTTCCATCCCGAAGGCGACGTGATCGTCCTTGGCTCGGTTTCGTCCGGCGCCGAGGTGATCGCCGGCGGCTCGGTCCATGTCTATGGCACGCTGAGAGGCCGCGCCCTCGCCGGCGCCACCGGCAATCCCGGCGCGCTGATCTTCTGCCGGAAATTCCAGGCCGAGCTGGTCTCGATCGACGGCAGCTACATGACCGCGGAGCAGACACCGCCTGACCTGATCGGCAAGCCGGTCCAGATCCGGCTGAAGAATGACGCGATCGTGACCGATATTCTCGACTAGCAAGGAGAAGGGGCAAAGATGGGGACGGTAATCGTAGTCACTTCCGGTAAAGGCGGCGTTGGCAAGACGACGTCTTCGGCGGCCATCGGCGCCGCTCTCGCCCAGACGGGCGATTCGGTGGCGCTGGTCGATTTCGACGTCGGGCTGCGCAATCTCGACCTGGTGCTCGGCGCCGAGCGACGCGTCGTCTA
>JAGRKY010000442.1 GCA_020442095.1 Bauldia sp. | reverse complement strand
ACCATGCCCGGATTGGCGCCGCAGCAGGACACGGCGGTCGCGCCGCCGGGGCGCGCCGCCTTTTCCTGGCGCACCGTGTTGCGCAGCGCGTTGTTGGTGCGCGCCTCGGGGACCGTCGTGCGGTCGAAATAGAAACCCGGCCACGGTTCGACGACGGTGTCGATATAGGGAACGCTGATCTCGCGGCAGAGGCGCAGGATGTCCAGCGAGGAGGTGTCGACCGAAAGATTGACGCAGAAGCCGGTGCCGCTGCCCTCGGCGAGGAGCGGCGTCAGGATGTCCCGGTAGTTGGCGGGGGTCAGCTCCTCCTGGACGAAGCGGATGTTGCGTTCGTCGAGAAGGTGCCGGCCGGAATCCTCGGGGTCGATGACGACCATCCGTGCGGCGTCATATTCGAAATGCCGTTCGATCAGCGGCAGCATTCCCCTGCCGATGGAGCCGAAACCGATCATGACGATCGGCCCGTCGATCTTCCCGTGGATCGGCCACCCGGCCATCGCGATCTCCTTGCGGTTTTGTGCTTATGGTCTTCATCGCGGGAAACGGGCGCCGAGGTCAACCCTCGCTGCCTCCACGGCCGGCCGGCCTCCGGCGCCGCCGGACGAGATGACGCATCGGTCGCCTGGCGCTTTCCCCCGCTCGTGCCCTCCCTGACGGGCGGATGAATGGCTATATGGAGGGATATTCCTTGCGGAGGCCGCGATGACCGCTGATACCGAAAACCCGTTGCTGACGCCCTGGGAGACGCCATTTGGCGCGCCACCCTTCGATCGTATCCGTCCGGAGCATTACCGGCCGGCTTTCGAGGCGGCCATGGCCGAGCAGCGCAGGGCCGTCGACAGCATTGCGGCCGATGATACCGCGCCGGATTTCGACAACACGATCCTCGCGCTCGAGCGCTCGGGAATGGCGCTTTCCCGTGTCGCGCGGGTGTTCTTCGGGCTGGCCAGCGCCGATACCAGCGAGGCGCTCCAGGCGGTGGAACGGGAGATCGCGCCGGTGCTCTCCCGCCACTCCGACGAGATCCACCTGAACGGCGCGCTGTTCGCCCGCATCGCCGCACTCTGGGAGGGCAGGGAAAGCCTTGACCTCGATGACGAGCAGCTGCGGTTGCTCGAGCGCTATCACACCATCTTCGAGCGGGCCGGCGCGGGGCTCGACGAGGCGGGCAAGAAGCGCCTTGCCGAGATCAACGAGCGTCTGGCGACGCTCGGCACGCTGTTCAGCCAGAATGTGCTTGCCGACGAGGCGTCGTGGAAGATGGTGCTCGACAGCGAGGACGATCTCGCCGGGCTTCCTGACTGGGCGCGGGCGGCAGCGGCCCAGGCGGCCGAGGATCGCGACCTGCCCGGCAAGCATGTCGTCACCCTCGCGCGGTCGAGCGTCGAGACCTTCCTGCAATTCTCGACCCGGCGCGATCTTCGCGACAAGGCCTTCGAGGCCTGGATCCGGCGCGGCGAGAATGCCGGCGACAGCGACAATCGCGGGCTGGTCGCCGAGACCATCCGGCTCCGCAACGAAAGGGCGCGGCTGCTCGGTGCCGAAAGCTATGCCCATTTCAACCTCGCGGATGCGATGGCCAAGACGCCGGAAGCGGTGGCGGAGCTGCTTTCGACCGTCTGGGGGCCCGGCACCCGGCTCGCGGCGAAGGAGACCGCCGAGCTCCAGGCGCTGATCGCCGAGGAGGGGAACAACTTCGAACTCGCCGCCGCCGACTGGCGGCACTATGCCGACCGCCTGCGCAAGCGCCGCTACGATTTCGACGAGGCGGAGCTGAAGCCCTATCTCAACCTCGAGAACCTGATCGAGGCGGCCTTCTGGACGGCCGGGCGGCTGTTCGGCGTCTCCTTTGCCAGGGTCGACGACGTGCCGCTCTATCATCCCGACGTGCGGGCGTGGAAGGCGACGGACCGCGACGGCCGGCTGGTCGGCCTCTTCCTCGGCGACTATTTCGCCCGCGCTTCAAAGCGCGGCGGGGCGTGGATGGGCGCCTATCGCAGCCAGCACCGGCTCGACGGCGATGTCCGGCCGATCATCGTCAACGTGATGAACTTCTCCAAGCCGCCGGCCGGCAAGCCGGCGCTGCTCTCCTTCGACGACGCGCGGACTCTCTTCCATGAATTCGGCCACGCGCTGCACGGCCTGCTCTCCAACGTCACCTATCCGATGCTTTCGGGCACCAACGTCGCAACCGATTTCGTCGAGCTGCCCTCGCAGCTCTTCGAGCACTGGCTGCAGGAACCCGAGGTGCTGAAACGCTTCGCGCTCCACTACGAGACCGGCGAAGCGATTCCCGACGCGCTGCTCGAGCGTGTGCTTTCGGCCCGCGCCTTCAACCAGGGCTTCGCGACGGTCGAATACACCGCCTCGGCGCTGGTCGATCTCGACCTGCACCTGACCGACGATACCGAGGAACTCGACGTGGTTGCCTTCGAACAGGCGGCGCTCGACCGGATCGGCATGCCGCCGGCGATCGCGATGCGCCACCGCGCGCCGCATTTCCTCCACATCTTCGCGGGCGACCACTACGCCGCCGGCTACTACAGCTACCTGTGGTCGGAGGTGCTCGACGCCGACGCCTTCGCCGCCTTCGA
>JAGRKY010000441.1:4494-5545 GCA_020442095.1 Bauldia sp. | reverse complement strand
CTCGTCGAGGATCAGGATGCGCGGCCTGCGGGTCAGCGCGCGGGCCATGACGACGAGCTGCTGGGTGGCGAGCGGCAGCGTGCCGGCGTCGACATCGAGATCGATCACCGTCCGCGCGCAGCGCGACAGGACTTCCGTGACGGTCGCCCGGCGTTTCGAGCGCGGCAGCTTGCGCCGGAACGGATCGTCGTAGCCGAGAAGGATATTGTCGATGACGTTGCGGTCGGGCGCGATCAGCACTTCCTGGAAGACGGTGGCGAAGCCCTTCGCCTGGAAGGCGATCGGGTCGCGGCCGGAGAAGGGCTCGCCGTTCACCAGGATGTCGCCGCGGTCCGGCGACACGACGCCGGAAAGCAGCTTGACCAGCGTGCTCTTGCCGGAGCCGTTCTCGCCCATGATCGTGTGGACGGTGCCGGCCGAGAAGGAGACCGACGCGCCGTCGAGAGCGACGGTTTCGCCGTAGCGCTTGGAGAGATTGCGGATTTCCAGCATCGCATTCATCGGTTGGAAGAGCCCGCCCGGAGTGAATTCCGGGCGGGCCGTTGTCGTCAGGCGCCGCGGCTATTGCGCGTCACAGGCGCCGGGAACCGACTCGTAGTCGAAGCCGATCGAAGCCGGGTTGGTGAAATAGGCATTCATCATCTCGACCGGCATCGGATCGGTCGGCGGAACCGGGAAGACCGAGACCGAGTCCGGCGTCATGCAGTCGCCGTACCAGGCTTCCAGATCCTTGCCGTCAACGCGCGGGATCGGGATCAGCAGCACGTTGAGCTTCGGCTTCTGGCCTTCGAGCATGCGCAAGCCGACGCGGAACAGGGTCTGCGCGGTCCAGCCCGGCAGCACGGCGTTACCCTCGAAGCGGTACTTGTCCGGGTTCTCCTTCCAGTAGCCGAGCGCATCGCCGGTGATCGAGCCGGTGATCAGCGGCGCCGGACGGCCGGCCTCGGCGAAAGCCTCGGCGACGACTCGCGACTCCGAGCCGGTGGTCCACACCGCGTCGATCGGCGCCGGGTTGGTGGCGAGCGTCTGGAGCACCACGGTCTTGGTGACG
>JAGRKY010000441.1:1259-4486 GCA_020442095.1 Bauldia sp. | reverse complement strand
TGGCGGTCCAGTTGCCGTTCACCGAACGCGCGGCCTTGAGGTCGGGATGGTCGGCGAGGATCGCGTCGGCGCCCTCGCGCTCCATGGCGACGATCGGCGCACCGGCGATGCCCTCGACCATCAGCACGCTGCCTTTGCCGTCGAGCCCGTCGGCGATGTAGCTCATCATGTCATTGCCCCAGCGCCAGAAGTTGGAATCGACGTTGATGGCATAGGGGCTGGTGACGTAGGCCGACGCGGTGATGAACGGGATGCCCGCGTCATAGGCCGCCTTGATCGCGTCGTTGACGCCGGTCGAGGAGCCGGGAATCGCGGTGATGATCGAGCAGCCGGATTCGATGAAGGTGCGGATCTGGTTGATCTGCTGGCTGACATCGCCGTTGGAGTCGGAAATCTCGAACGACGTGACGTCGCCCTTGGCGATCAGGCCGTCGACCAGCCGGTGCAGTTCCTCGGTCACCGAGACGCGCCACGGATTGCCCTGGTAGGATTCGGAGTGGCACCACTTCCACGGCTTGGCCGGCATCTTGAAGTCGTCATAGGCCGACGGCATCAGCCCCTGCGCGGCGTTCTCGTAGAGGCTCTTGAGCTCGTCCGGCAGGGAGCCGGTGAGGTCCTCGCCGGCCGCCATTGCCGGCAACGCCGACACGGCGAATACCGCGGCGACAGCCCCGGCGATCGTCATTCTCATCATCGACATTTCATCTTCCTCCGTTTGAGCGATCGAGCCTCGGTGGACGTCACCGGAAGCTCTCGCGGAAAGCCTGGTTCAGATCGGCGATGACGGCATCGTCGTCGCCACCATTCTGCAGCGCCAGATTGATCCTGTCCGACGCGCGCTGCTGGAACGCCACATACCCGTCGTGGCGCGGACGCACCCACCCCCCTTCGAGCGTGGCGCGGGTGTTCTTGTAGAAGGAGCCGGTGGCGGCGTTGACCGCATCGGCCTCCCAGGCGGCGGCGTGTCCGGGCTGGCCGCCGGCCGCCGCATAGGGTCCCTTCTGGATATCACCGCTCGCGATCCAGTAGGCGAAGTCGAGCGCCTCGCGCGGGTGCGCGGTCCGCGCCGAGACGGCGATCCCCGTCCCGCCGATCGCCGAGCCGACCGGCCCTTCGGCGCCGGCCACCGGGATATCGGCAAAGGCGAGCGTCTTCTCGCGGAACCCGTCCATCGCATAGCAGACATAGCCGTAGATCAGCGGCGCGCAGGCGATCGTCGAGGACGCCCGCGCCATCCGCTCGGAGACGTCGATCGGATCCATCGCCAGGCATTCGGGATCGATGGCGGCAAACATCGCATGCATCAGCCCGAGCACCCGCTTGCCGTCTTCCACGGCAATCAGGTCGCCCGGCCCATCGCTGGCGCAAGGCGTGCCGAGGTTGCCGGCGAGGGTGTAGAAGACCATCAGCGAATGGGGCGGCCGCAGCGGGCAGAGCACCCTGCCCTCCCTCGCGAGAGCCATCATCTCGTCCCAGGTCTTCGCCGGCGCCGCCACCAGGTCGGGCCGCCAGGCCTGCACCTGCGCCGCCGCGTCGATCGGAAAGGCCCAGAGACGCCCGTTCCAGCGATAGCTCTCGAAGGAGCCGCCGACGCTTGCCGCGGCAAGCGCCGCGATCTCGTCGGCGCGTTCCGGCGCGTCGAGCGGCAGCAGGCAGTTCTCGCCGGTGATCTGGCCGACATGGGGATGGTCGATGACGACGAAGTCGTAGCGGGCAGCCAGTTCCTCGACCGGGTAGGATTCGAAGTCCTGCAGCGAGCGCTTGTCCCAGGTGATCTCGACCCCGGTCTTCTCCTTCCACAACGCCGAGCAGGCGACGAGCGGGTCGTAGCCGCGCGGGTGGCTCCAGGTCATTCCCTTGAGGCTGACCGCGCTCAAAGCCCGAACTCCGCCCGGATCGCTTCGCTCTGCTCGCCGACGCGCGGCGCTGCGCGGGTCGTCTTCGACCGCACGCCGTCGATCCTCAGCGGCGAGCGCGTGGTCAGGATCGAGACGTCGTCCTCGCGCTCGACGGTCTGCAGCATGTCGAGGGCGGCGAAGCCGTCGTTGCCCAGCAATTCGTGCCAGTCGAGCACCCGCGCGCACCAGATGTCGGCCGGCTCGAGCACCGCCAGCCACTCTTCGATGCTGCGCGTCGCGATCCGCGCCGCGATGATCGCCTTGATCTCGTCGCGGGCGGTGAACCAGGTCGCCGGAGCATCGCTATAGGGCGCAAGCTCGTCGTTGAGATCCAGCAGTTCGGCGAGCTTCGGGATCGGCGTCATCGCGATCGCCAGGTACCCGTCGTTTGCCGGATAGACGCCATAGGGCGCCGCGAGATAGGCATGGGCACTGCGGAAGGACGAGCGCTTCGGCAGGCGCCGGCCGTCGTTGAGGAAGGTGGTCAGCACCTCGAACTGGTAGTCGATCAGCGCCTCGAGCAGGCTGGTCTCGACGTGGCAGCCCTTGCCGGTGATACCGCGCCGGACGAGGGCGGCGAGGATGCCTTGCGCGAGCGCCGCGCCCGCCAGCATGTCGCCGATCGCCAGCCCGAACGGCACCGGGCCCTGCCCCTCGTCGCCGTTCAGCCACATCACGCCCGAGCGCGCCTGGGCAAGAAGGTCCTGCCCGGGCCGCTTGACCCAGGGTCCCTCGTCGCCATAGCCGCTGATCGAAGCGTAGACGAGCCGCGGATTGATCCTGGCCGCCGACTCGTAGTCGACCCCGAGCCGCGCGGCGACGCCCGGCCGGAAGTTCTGCATCAGCACGTCGGCCCTGGCGATCAGCTTCTTCAGGGCGGCGATGTCGTCGGCGTCCTTGAGGTCGATCGCGAGGCTCTCCTTGCCGCGGTTAATCGCATGGAAGATGGTCGAGTCGCCGCCGATCTCGGTATCGCTGAGATAGAGGCGCCGCGACAGGTCGCCGCCGTCGGGTCGTTCGATCTTGATCACCCGCGCGCCGAGATCCGAGAGCCGCAGCGAGCAATAGGGTCCCGACAGGAACTGGCTCATGTCGACGACGACCAGTCCTTCGAGCGGCAGTCCGGTTTGCTCGGTCATGGCGGCTACTTCTCGGTCTTGCCGGCGAAGTCGGCCGGGTTCTTGTATTTCACCGTCTGGAGATGCTCGCAATAGAGCACCAGCTCGCCCTCGCCCTTGAACACCTCGTAGCTCGCCCGAATCAGCCCCATCTCCTTGTAGCGCGGGCGTTTGTCGAGGTTGGTGCGGATCGAATAGATCGTGTCGCCGA
>JAGRKY010000441.1:0-1245 GCA_020442095.1 Bauldia sp. | reverse complement strand
TGATGAAGCGCAGCTTGTCATAGCCGTACGAAAAGGCGTTGACGCAGTTGGTCGCCACCAGCCCGAGCCCGGCCGAGAAGACGAAGGCGCCGGCGACCAGCCGCTTGCCGAAGATGCCTTCGCGCTCGGCGAACATCTGGTCCTGCACATAGGGATGGATGTCGACAACCAGCGTGTTGAACAGGTGGCTGTCGCCCTCAGACATCGTCCGCCTCAGCGACCGGATCTTCTGGCCGACCGGCCAGTCCTCGTAGAACCAGTTCTCCGCGTTCCACACCGGAATCTCGGCATGGTCCGCCGGCATGTCGGTCGGACGCGTCGTCGACACCCCCACCGTCGGGGCGAAATCGCTCATGGTCGCTGCCTCCCTATTTTCTTGTGAAGAACATATTCACATATGAGGCATACTGACAAGATGATTCGGACCGGCGGCGGCGCGCGTTTCGTCGCCGCTTAATGGTGATCGTCTCGGCAAGGCGATCCGCGTATAGCCGCCGGAAAACGGATCATTTACACAGGAACGACGGATCGGGAGGGACCAATGACCAACAAGAGCCTTGTCTTCATCGGATGTCTCAACCGCGAGACGCCTTATTTCCAGGGCGCGCGCGGCCATGGGCTCGCGGTCTATTCGCTGGACGAGGACACGCTCGAGGCGATCAAGCTCGCCGAGACCGACGCCATCGACAATCCGACCTTCCTCTCCGTCAACGCGGACGGCTCGGTGGTCTACGGCACCGCCGAGGTCTTCGAATGGAAGGAGGGCCTTGTCACAGCCTTCGGCTTCGACCGGGCGACCAACACGCTCAGCTACATCAACAAGCAGCCGACCCTCGGCATGCTCGCCGCGCATAACACGATCTCCGGCGACGGCAGCAAGGTCCTGGTCTCCAACTACGCGATGGGCAGCGGCGGCCCCGACCAGTCGGTCTCCGTCTTCGGCATCCGCGAGGACGGCGGGCTGACCCCGGCGCTCGGCAGCGTCGCCCACAAGGGGACCGGCCCCAATTCCGAGCGCCAGGAGCGGCCCCATGCCCACAGCACCAATGTCGTTCCCGGCACGGACATCGTCGTCGTCGCCGATCTCGGCATCGACAAGCTGGTCTCCTACCGCCTCGGCAAGGACGGGTCGCTGGAGAAGATCAGCGAATTCGCCACCGCGCCGGGCGCCGGCCCGCGCCACGTCGCCTTCCATCCCAACGGCCGCTTCATGTTTGTCATGAACGAGCTCGACTCGACCTTCGC
>JAGRKY010000440.1 GCA_020442095.1 Bauldia sp. | reverse complement strand
TCCGATCCGATGGCGGACGGGCCGTCGATCCAGCTCTCCGGCCAGCGTGCGCTGCGTGCCGGCCAGACGCTGAAGAAGACCCTGGCGATGGTCCGTGCCTTCCGCGAGGAGGACGACGAGACCCCGATCATTCTGATGGGCTACTACAACCCGATCTACTCCTGGGGGAACGAGCAGTTCCTGGATGACGCCAAGGAAGCCGGCGTCGATGGCCTGATCATCGTCGACCTGCCGCCCGAGGCCGACGACGAGCTCTGCATTCCGGCGATGTCGCGCGGTATCAATTTCATCCGCCTCGCCGCGCCGACCACCGACGACGCGCGGCTGCCGGCCGTTCTCACCAATACCTCGGGTTTCGTCTACTACGTTTCGATCCTCGGGGTTACCGGCTCGGCCGCCCCTGACACGGCAAAAGTCGCCGAGGCGGTGACAAGGATCAAACGGCACACCATATTGCCGGTAGCCGTCGGCTTCGGTGTCAGGACCGCCGAGCAGGCGGCGGCGATCGGCCGGACAGCGGATGGCGTGGTCGTCGGCTCGGCGCTGGTCAACGCGGTGCGGGATTCGCTCGACGCAGAAGGCCGCGCGACGGAGCAGACGGTTCCTGCGGTCAGCGCCCTGGTTGCCGAACTGGCAGCCGGCGTCCGCGCCGCCCGCGCCGAAGCGGCAGAATAGGGAACAGGCATAAATTGAGCTGGATCAGCAACGTCGTCCGCCCGAAGATCCGGAACCTCCTCGCCAAGCGCGAGGTGCCGGAAAACCTCTGGATCAAGTGCCCCGAAACCGGGGAGATGGTCTTCCATCGCGATCTCGAGGCCAACCATTTCGTGGTGCCGGGCTCCGGCTATCACATGCGGATGACCGGCCGTCAGCGTTTCGAGCATTTCTTCGACGATTCGAGCTGGGAGACGATCCCGACGCCGGATGTTCCCGTCGATCCGCTGAAGTTCCGGGACGAGCGGCGCTATACCGACCGTCTCAAGGATGCGCGGGCGAAGACCAGCCTCACCGACGCGGTGATGGTCGGCGCCGGCACCGTCGACTCGGTTCCCGTGGTCGCCGCGGTCCAGGACTTCAACTTCATGGGCGGCTCGCTCGGCATGGCCGCCGGCGAGGCGGTGGTGACGGCGCTGCTGGCCGCCAAGGAGCGCCGCAAGCCCTTCGTGCTGTTCGCGGCGTCCGGCGGGGCGCGGATGCAGGAGGGCGTGCTCGCCCTGATGCAGCTGCCGCGGACCACCGTCGCGGTCGAGGCCTTCCGCGACGAGAAGCTCCCCTACATCGTCGTCCTGACCAATCCGACCACCGGTGGCGTCACCGCTTCCTACGCCATGCTCGGCGACATCCACATTGCCGAACCGGGCGCCCTGATCGGTTTCGCCGGGCCGCGGGTTATCGAGCAGACCATCCGCGAGAAGCTGCCGGAGGGTTTCCAGCGCGCCGAGTATCTGCGCGAGCATGGCATGGTGGACATGGTCGTCCATCGCCACCAGCTTCGCGAGACGATCGCCCGGCTCTGCCGCGTCCTCGGCGCCGCGCCGGCCCCCGAACCCGAGCCCGAGGTGCTCGAGCCGGTGGATGAAACGGAACCACCAGGCCTGCCGGCCGTTGTCGAATCGGAAGACCAGACCGTCTAGCGATCCATTCCATGGAACGTTCGCACGCCATATTGGAGCGGCTGCTTCGGCTGCATCCGCGCGAGATCGATCTGGCGCTCGACCGGATCGAGCGGCTGATGGTCGATCTCGGCAGTCCGGACAAGCGCCTGCCGCCGGTGATCCATGTCGCCGGCACCAACGGCAAGGGGTCGACCACCGCCTTCCTCCGCGCCATGCTCGAGGCATCGGGCCGCGGCGTCCACGTCTATACCTCGCCGCATCTGGTGAGCTTCCACGAGCGCATACGCATCGCCGAACCGGGTGGTGGCCGCTTCGTCGACGAGGACGAGCTGGCGGATACCCTGATCGAGGTCGAACGCGCCAACCGGGAGCGGCCGATCACCCAGTTCGAGATCACCACCGCCGCCGCCTTCGTCCTGTTCGCGCGCAATCCGGCCGATGTCGTGCTCCTCGAGGTCGGCCTTGGCGGCCGCCTCGACGCCACCAACATCATCGAGCAGCCGCTCGCCTCGGTGATCACGCCGATCTCGATCGACCACGAGAAATTCCTCGGCGAGACGATCGACGAAATCGCCGGCGAGAAGGCGGGCATCATCAAGCAGGGCCGGCCGGCGATCGTCGCCCCGCAGCCGGTCGAGGCGATGGCCGTGATCGAGGCGGAAGCCACCCGCAGGCGCGCGCCGCTATTCGTCGCCAACCAGGACTGGGTGGCGACGCAGGAGCGCGGCCGTCTCGTCTACCAGGACGAGGACGGCCTGCTCGACCTGCCGTCGCCACGTCTCATCGGCCGGCATCAATACACCAATGCCGGCACCGCCATCGCGACGCTGAGGAAATCCGGCCTCGGGATATCGGCGCAGGCGATCGAGGCCGGGCTTTCGGATGTCGAATGGCCGGCGCGCCTGCAGCGCCTGACCACCGGGAGCCTTGTCGCCCGGGCCCCGAACGAAGCCGAGATCTGGCTCGACGGCGGCCACAACCCAGGTGCCGGCGTGGTGATCGCGGAGGCCATGGCCGATCTCGAGGAGCGCGTGCCGCGCCCGCTCTACATGATCGTCGGCATGCTCAACACCAAGGATACATTGGGCTTTTTCCGGCCTTTCGCCGGGCTTGCCCGTCGTGTCTATACGGTACCGGTGCCGTCCTCGCCCGCCGGTCGGGACCCGGTCGAGCTTGCCGCGATCGCCGGCGATGTCGGGCTTTCAACCGAGCCGTCCGACAGTGTCGCCGACGCCCTCGACCGCATCCGGGACGAGATCACCGGCGACGCGCCGCCGCGGATCCTGATCTGCGGGTCGCTCTATCTCG
>JAGRKY010000439.1 GCA_020442095.1 Bauldia sp. | reverse complement strand
GCCGGCGTCGAATTCGCGAACGGAATTGTCGGGGAAAGTCAGCTTGATCATGTCTTCTCTCCTGCTCACTCCCGCGTACGAGCACGGGTAAGCTGTTGGTGCGGCGCAGCGATGGCCGCGACGGGTGCTACGTGGAACACCGGCGCTGCCCAGTCAAGGCCCACATGCGCCACGGCCGACGATATCGGCTCACGCAGCCGCCGTGTTGGCCGAAGCGCCCGTCCGGCCTTCGCGGCCCTTGCGCCTGGTTCCGCAACGCGCTTTCTTAGAACCATTCCAGATTCATCAAGGTCCGCCCCATGCCGATCCTCCCGTTCGCCTCCCAGAAAGCCTTCTCCGACCTCACCGACCGCGAGGTGCTGGCGCTCGCCGTCCAGAACGAGGAAGAGGACGGCCGCATCTATCGGGAATTTGCCGAAAAGCTGCGCGAATCCTATCCGGCCACCGCCGACATCTTCGTCGCCATGGCCGAGGAAGAGAACGACCACCGGCGGCGGTTGCTCGAACTCTTCCAGACGCGGTTCGGAAACCACATCCCGCTCATCCGGCGCGAGGACGTGCGCGGCTTCATCCGCCGGAAGCCCGTCTGGATGACCGACAGCTTCAATATCGACGCCATGCGCGAACGCGCCGAGTCGATGGAAGCCGAAGCGGCCAATTTCTATCGTCGGGCGGCGGCGCGCAGCACCGACCCCGAGGTCAGGAAACTCCTTGGCGACCTCGCCGATATCGAGGATTCGCACGAGGCGCTCGCCCACAAGCTCGAGGCGGGCGTCAGCGAATCCGACCGCGACGAGGAGCGCGAGACGGCACGCCGCGCCTTCGTTCTCCAGATCGTCCAGCCCGGCCTGATCGGCCTGATGGACGGATCGGTCTCGACCCTTGCACCGGTCTTCGCCGCCGCCTTTGCCACCCATGACACCTGGGCGACGTTTCTCGTCGGCATGGCGGCGTCGGTCGGTGCCGGCATCTCGATGGGGTTCGCCGAAGCTCTCTCCGACGATGGCACCCTCACCGGGCGCGGTCATCCCTGGGTGCGTGGCTGGGTCACCGGCCTGATGACCACGGTCGGCGGCGTCGGCCACACCCTGCCCTACCTGATCCCGCATTTCTGGATCGCGACGATCGTCGCCATTGCCGTTGTCATCGCCGAGCTCTGGGCGATTGCCTGGGTGCGGGCCCGCTACATGGACACGCCGTTCCTCCGCGCCGCCTACCAGATCGTGGTCGGCGGCCTGCTCGTCTTCGTCACAGGGATATTGATAGGCAGCGCCTGACTGCCAGCTCTCATGGCCCATACGGGGCCAGGGACCGGAGGCTTTTGACATCGATGTAATGACAGATATTGAAATCTGTCATTACATCATGCATACTGACTTCTCCACCAACACGGGAGACGTCAACATGATCACGCGCACACTCGGCAAGGACGGCCCCACGGTCGGCGCGCTCGGCCTCGGCTGCATGGGTATGTCGGCGCTTTATGGCCCGGCCGACCGCGACGAAAGCATTGCCACCATCCATGCCGCGCTCGACGCGGGCATGACCCTCCTCGACACCGGCGACTATTATGCGATGGGCCACAACGAGCTGCTGATCGCCGAAGCGCTGAAGGGGCGCGACCGCGACAAGGCGGTGATCAGCGTCAAATACGGCGCCCTGCGCGGCCCCGACGGCAGCTGGATCGGCTTCGACACCCGGCCGGCGGCGACCAAGACCTTCCTCGCCTACAGCCTTGTCCGGCTCGGCACCGACCATGTCGACATCTACCGTCCCGGTCGTCTCGATCCGAATGTCCCGATCGAGGAGACGGTCGGCGCCATCGCCGATCTGGTGAAGGCCGGCCACGTCCGCCACATCGGGCTGTCCGAGGTTGGCGCCGACACGCTGCGCCGCGCCCATGCGGTCCATCCGATCGCCGACCTGCAGATCGAATATTCGCTGATCTCGCGCGGCATCGAGGACGACATCCTCCCCACCTGCCGCGAGCTCGGCATCGGCATCACCGCCTATGGCGTCCTGTCGCGCGGGCTGATCAGCGGTCACTGGTCGAAGGACCGCGGCACCGCTCCCGGCGACTTCCGCAGCCATAGCCCACGCTTCAGCGCCGCGAATGTCGAGCACAACCTCGCCCTCGTCGAGTCGCTGCGCGCCGTCGCTGAGGCGAAGGGCGCGACCGTCGCCCAGGTGGCGATCGCCTGGGTGCTCGCCCAGGGCGAGGATATCGTGCCGCTGGTCGGTGCCCGCCGGCTCGACCGGCTGACCGAGGCGCTTGGCGCGCTTGACCTCGCGCTCGACGGCGACGACCTTGCTGCTATCGAACAGGCGATGCCGGCCGATTCCGTCGCCGGCACCCGTTATGCGGCGGATCAGATGGCGATGCTCGACAGCGAACGGAAAACCGCGACGACAGGATGACCGAAGCCGTTCTGACCCCCGACCGCATCCTCGACGCGACCGAGCAGGTACTCACCCGACACGGGCCCGCCAAGGCCAATGTCGTCGACGTCGCCCGTGTGCTCGGGGTCAGCCACGGCACCGTCTACCGGCATTTTTCGAGCAAGGCGGCGCTTCGCGACGCGGTGACGGAGCGCTGGCTCCACCGGGTGAGCTCGCCGCTCGGGAAGATCGTCGAGGAGGATGCTCCGGCAGCGGAAAGGCTCCGGCGGTGGTTCGACACCCTGATCGCCATCAAGCGCGAGAAGGCGAGAGCCGAGCCGGAGCTCTTCGCCACCTATCATGCGATCGTCTCCGAATCGCGCGAGGTGGTGCACGCCCATGTCGAGGAGCTTTCGGGACAGGTCGGCGCGATTATCGCCGACGGGATCGCCCGCGGCGAGTTCGTCGCCTGCGACGCCGCCGCGACCGGCAAGGCGCTGTTCTACGCGACCGGCCGCTTCCACGACCCCTCTTACGCCTCGGAGTGGAGCGATCCCGGCCTCGATGCAGTCTTCGACGATCTGTGGTCGGTGCTGATCCGCGGCCTCGTCGCCGACAAGGCCGGCACGCCGGCTTGAGCGAGAAAGCCCGGGTCGGCTGCCGAAACGGGTGTTGAACCCGCCGAATGCTTCATCTTTCGATAATCGGGTTAGCACTCCCTTAGGGGGAATTGGTGCAGGCTGTCGCAATTACAGGCTGTTTCAAACGAGCCCGGCGATGCCTTTGTATCGGGTCATTATTGTTGCTTGCCTCGCGTTCGTCGTGGTCTCCGTCGGAATGCGGATCAAATGGCAGAACGCCGGTGCGCTGCTCGGCTTGGTGATCGATACCCAGGCAAGCCGCTTCACTGCGCCGGGGCCGGTCGGCGAGACAACGGAGCAGCGCCGCGAGAGATTGAAGGACGAGATGCTGGTGGCCGGCAGGAAACTGCTCGCGGAGCCTTGCAGCACCGATGCCGCCGCAGACTACCGCGAAGCGCTCATCTCCCTGTCCCGGCAACGGATGCGCGACATGGGCTGCGCGACCGACCTCTGCAACCTCGAGAAAAACGACCTGCGTGGAATCTCGTTCAAATACTACGCCACGCCAAAGGACAGTCGGATATCGATTCAGCTGAAGGAGATCACGGAGGGAGACGCGAAGACCTATCTCGGTGATCTCGGCCTTCATCGCCTCCTGGTCGGCCATCCGAAACAGATGGTGCCCGAGCGGTTGTGGAGCTTCTCGCCGCCCGCGTGCGAGGGATAGTCCGGCCATGTCCACCAGCTTCGGCAAACGGACTCCTGATCGGCCAGTGGACCGACGCCCCACGCCGCTGCCGGCCCAGGGTGAATTCCGGATGCCCTCCCCCTTCAGCATTCTCCAGGGCGTTGGCTTCGTCGTCCTCGGCTATGTCCTCGCCAAGCTGGTGATGGGTGTCCTGCCGTTCGGCCAGCCGCAGTATCTGCGCTTCGAGCTGCAGCCTCTCGGGGCGAAGGCGCCGAACAGGATCGACGACTCCTTCAACGATATCACCGTCCCGCTTGAGTCCGGAAAATGACGAAAGAGAACCGGCTTTCGGATTTTGCGAAGCTCGCCTGCCTGCTGACAGGCATGTCCGTGGCGGTCGGACTTTCGATCCCCTATTACGTGCGCGCGGATTCCCAGTTCAAGGAAGTCGTCATCTACGAGCCTGAATTCGACCGGGAGGTGGACGAAGAAAGACGCGCGTTCGTCAGCGAAGGCGTGATGCAGTTGCTGGCCGAAGACACGGGAACCCTCTGCCAGCCGGATGCGCGGAAGCGGCTTCGCACCCGTATTTCGCAATACTTCCACCAGCGCGCCCTCAGCCTTGCGATCGCCGACCGGGATCTGTCCCAGTTGGAGGCGCGAGGCGTTCGGCAGGAATGGGACGGGACGCGGGGCGAGCCCGTCAGGGACGCTATTCAGGACGCCGCGGCGAAAGGACTCGTCGCGCGTTCTGACTTCCCCCTTACCTATCCGGAACTGGCGGCGCTCCTGGAGGAGGTTCACCAGGTGGCACCGCTCTGCGGCTAGAGTAACCCGGACGTCTGGTCAGAGGTCGAGGCGCGTCTTCGGGTCGATGTGCTTGCCGGTCCAGTGGCCGTAGCGCCATGGCGTATACCAGTGCGCCCGCTCCGGCAGGGCCTCCGGCACCGGGTCGAAGCCGGAGGCGCCGAAGGGGCCGCAGCGCTGGATGCGCGACAGCCCGATCCAGAAGCCCCGCCACAACCCGTATTTCCTGATCGCGTCCTCGGTATATTCGGAGCAGGTCGGCAGGTAGCGGCATTCGCGGCCGATCAGCGGCGAGAGAAACAGCCGATAGAGATGGATCAGCCCGATCCCGGCAAGCCGGGGCAGTCGCGTCAGGAAGGTCACGACATCGGCCACGGGGTTGCTGTCACTCTTCTGGCGGGCTTCGAAAACGATGCCGGAGGGCGCCCTCGCCCGCATCGGCACGCACGATATCTGGATGATCCGGCCCCGGCTTTCAACCATGCCGGCCATTGCCCGCCCGCCGCCCCCTCAACTTCCCTTCACGGGAAGATGACCGAGAGATGATCCGCGCCCGCAACCGGAACGGCTAATCTCCACCTCCAGTCGCATCGCCACAGGAGGTCCGAACGATGATTGCCGCACTCACCGCCCGCATCGCCGTTACCGTGGTTGCCGTCGGCTTCGCTGCCAGCGCCTATGCCTTCGATCCGGGCTCGACGTCGCCCGTCAACCTCGATGCCTCGGGTCTCGCACTGAAGGGCTACGACCCCGTCGCCTACTTCACCGCAGGCGCGCCGACGCCCGGCGACGAATCCATCACCGCCACCCATGACGGGGCGACCTATCGCTTCGCCACAACCGGCAACCGCGATGCCTTCCTCGCGGCTCCTGCATCCTACATCCCGGCCTATGGCGGCTTCTGCGCCATGGCGATGTCGCTCGGCTACAAGGTCGATATCGATCCGAATGCCTGGAAGATCGTCGACGATCACCTCTACGTGCAGGCGAATGAACGGGCGACCTTGGTGTGGAGCATGGATATCCCCGGCAACATCGGCAAGGCCGACGGGTTCTGGCCGCAGGTGAAGGACAAGACCCCGGCGGAGCTTCAATAGCCGGTTACGGGAGGAGCTGGCCGAGGCCGCCCCTCTCGGTCGACAGCCGCGCCTTCGGCAACGGAACCGGCTGGAGGCGCGTCGTCGCGGGGTCGAGCTGGTCGGTGTCGTTCTCGAGGTAGCTCTTGCGCTGCGCGTCGGTCAGCGGCCCGTCGGTATTCGGCTGCGTCACCCGGTCGATGACCGAATCCCAGTACTCGATTTCCGACTTTTCGGGCCTGTCCACCTTGGGCTCCTTCAGGCCGTCTTCCGCGACCGCCCCGACACTGAGGGCGAGGCCGAGAAAAACCGCGAGCCCGATATTCCTGACCATGACGCGTTTCAATTCGTTGCCGGGGCCGGTGTCGTCGCCGCGGCCTCGACCTGGTCGAGCGCGTCGACCACGGCGTCGAAGGTCAGCATGGTCGAGGCGTGGCGCGCCTTGTAGTCGCGGACCGGCTCGAGGAAGCGGAGGTCGGCGAAGCGGCCTTCCGGCGGCGGGCCATCCTCCTTCAGCATCTTCCGCATCGTCTCGCGGACCGCGCGCAACTCTTCCGCGCTGGCGCCGACGATGTGGCGCGCCATGATCGACGACGACGCCTGGCCGAGCGCGCAGG
>JAGRKY010000036.1 GCA_020442095.1 Bauldia sp. | reverse complement strand
AGGCCGGCGTGACGCCGGCCTTCGGAAATTCTTGCGAAATGCCCGGTTTCAGGCTTCGCTCTTCGGCTCCAGAACCTGCTTGCCGCCATACATGCCCGACTTCAGGTCGATATGATGCGGGCGACGCAGTTCGCCGGAATCCTTGTCTTCCACGTAGCTCGGCTGCTTCAGGCCATCGGCCGAGCGGCGGAATCCGCGCTTCATGCGCGAGGTTTTTCTCTTGGGGACTGCCATTTCTTCGTCCTCGAATGTTCCTTGGTTGCGGCGCTTATACGCAAGCTTAGGGGTAGAGGCAAACGATATAGGGGCCGGCCTTGCGCGCGCGGGCCTCGATCGTGCGGGCGAGCGACTTCATCAGTGATGATGGGCGGGCCGGATTGCGGGCGAGGGGATTGGGCAGGGTCGCCGCCAGAAGCGCGGCCTGGCGGGGCCCGAGATCGGCGGCGGCGCGGCCGAAATAGTGCTGAGCGGCGGCCTCGACACCGAAGATGTTGGGACCCCACTGGGCGATGTTGAGATAGATCTCCATTTCACGGCGCTTGCTCCAGATGGCGTCGGCATAGAGGGCGAGCGGTATCTCGATACCTTTCCGGACATAGCTCCGCGACAGCCACAGGAACAAATTCCTTACTGTTTGCATAGGGATAGTCGATGCGCCGCGGGAGGGGCCGCCGGGGGAATCGAAGACGTCGCCGATCGCCGCCCAGTCGACGCCGTGATGGCTGCAGTATTGCCCGTCCTCCGAGACCATGACGGAGACCACCATCACCTTGGCGATGTCGTCGAAGCCGACCCACTGCCGCTCGAGCGGCCCATCGACGATGCGGGTGTAGATCATGTAGGTGCCGACCGGATTGACGAAGCTGTAGACCGGCACCAGGACGAGCGGCAGCGCGACGAGAATCCCGAGCGCGATCAACAGGATACGGCCGGCCCGCCGCCACCCGGAGCGGTTCGTTTCCCCGCTCTTTCCCTTGACCCCGGACGGCTTCTTCTTCGCCGGCTGGGCCTTTCCCGCAGTCGCTTTCCGCCCGCCGGAACCGGCCGGTTTCGCCTTCGATTTCGGGGTCTTCGCCTCGCTCATCCCCAAGCGATAGCCGCGGACTTGTCCCCGCGCAACGCTTGACCCGGCGCGGCTTTCCCGCCATTCGAGACGGCTCCGGACGGGGCGCGGGCGGGTGCGGGCATGTTCGAGACACGGTTGAAACAGGCGGCGGACGCCACCGATACGGCGCTGGACGGGCTGCTGTCCCGTGAATCGCGCCCGGGCGAGATCGCGCGCCCCGCGCGGCTGCTCGAGGCCATGCGCTATGCCGCGCTCGGCCCCGGAAAGCGCGTCCGCCCCTTCCTGGTGATCGAGACCGCCCGGCTCTTCGGCCACGGTGGCGACGCGGTGGTGACGGTGGCGGCGGCGCTCGAATGCATTCACGCCTACAGCCTCGTCCATGACGACCTGCCGGCGATGGACGACGACGACCTGCGCCGCGGCCGCCCGACGGTGCATATCCAGTATGATGAGGCGACGGCGATCCTTGCCGGCGACGGGCTGCTGACGCTAGCCTTCGACGCGGTCGCCGGGATCGACGCGCCGGCGGAGACCCGGGTCGCGCTGGTCACCGGGCTCGCGCGCGCCGCCGGGATCGGCGGCATGGTCGGCGGCCAGGCGCTCGACCTCGACGAAAGCGAGGCCCCCGAGATCGCCGCGATCGAGACCATGCAGGCGATGAAGACCGGGGCGCTGATCCTTTTCGCGACGCAAGCCGGGGCGCTGCTCGGCGAGGCACCGGCGGAAGCCGCCGCGCGGCTCGACACCTTCGGGCGGCGGCTCGGCCTCGCCTTCCAGATCGCCGACGACCTGATCGACGCGACGGGGGACGCGGCGACCGCCGGCAAGGCGACCGCAAAGGACGCCGGGCGGGGCAAGCGGACGCTTGTCGGGCTGCTCGGGGTGGATGCGGCGCGGGCGCGGCTCGGCGCGACGGTCGACGAGGCGATCGCCGCGCTCGACATCTTCGGCGCCGAAGCCGACGTGCTCCGCGACGCCGCCCGCTTCATCGCGGCGCGGGACGCTTAGGCTCCTTCGGGGAGCCGCAGCTCTGGGCGCCCTCCGTAACAGGAAGAACGCGACCACATAGGCCGGCAATCGCTGACCGCCTCACCAACCTCGCCATCCTGAGGTGCTCGCTGTCTGCAGCGAGCCTCGAAGGACGCAACCGGCCGCCAATACCACCGCCCAACCTCCCCCTTTGAGGGGAGAGCCTGCCCTGGCCGGGTGCGTCCTTCGAGGCTCCGCTTGCGCGGAGCACCTCAGGATGGCGGGGTTGGGATCAGGATGAGCGGGGCGGGATGGCGGCTCGCGTTTCCTGACCGGCTACTCCGCCACGGCGACCGAGATGACGGCCAGCGTCGTGCCCTGCATGCAGATCGAGGCCTCGGTCTCGGTGCCCGCCACGGTCACCCGGTCGCCCGGGTGGAAATGGGAGAGGTCGCCGCCGGCGAGGGTGTAGAGCGTGCCGTCGTCGCCGCGAAGCGCCTGGCAGGTGACGCCCTCCTTCGACAGCGTGCCGGTGACGGTGACGACATCGGCGGCGGGGACGATCTCGACCGGTTCCGACACGAGGCGGAGGCGCCGGTCCTCCGTCTCGACGACGAAGACGAGCGGCTTGCCGGGCTTCGCATCGTCGGGAACGGGGACGTTGACGGCGAGGCCGCCGCGATCGCTGGTGGTGGCCTTCTTCAGCTCCTTCGCGCCGTCGATGGACGTTCCGGCGGCGATGGTGACTTTGCTGGCACCGGGCAGGCCGATGGCGGAGAGCCGGACCTTGATGCCGGGCGCCGCCGGCGAGGGCGCGGCGACCAGGGTGGCGCCGGGGGCGGGCCGCTTCCTGTCGAAGCCGGGGAGGCCGAGCCGGTTGCCGAAATCGACGAGATCGCGGTTGAGGCCGGGATTGTCGACCAGAAAGTCCTGGACGTCGCGGCCGGCATCCTCGGCCGCCTGGCTGATGTCCTTGCCGGCGCGCTGGAGCGCGTCGCGGGTCTGGTCGAGCAGCGAGCCGGCAAGCGCCGGGCTCGCGACGGCCATGAGGATGGCGGCGATCAGCCCGGCGGCGAGGCGGGCGCGGGTGGCGAATGGGTGTCGTGTCGGCATGGTCGGTCCTCTCCGAGAGATCGAAGCTTCGCCAACCATATGTGGGGAATAAGGCGAGGGAAGTACCCTAGGACATATGTCAGCGCAAGAACAATGTCTCACGTCGATCTTGCAACCGAGAGTTAGGACGAGGCATAATTATCTTATGACTGCCACGAATCTCAAGAATTTCCGAGCGGATCCCCTAGAGCCGGAATTTGCTCGGGAGCATCCTCTTCACTGAAATAACCGCGAGCGGTCATCCAGCTATGAAAATTTTGCTCGTGCTCCTGAACCGTCTTTTGGAGACGCTCTTCCACCTTGTGAAATTCAGGTCGCTTTCGAGTTGGTTCTGCTGCCATCTCGCTTCTCCCCTGCAACCGAATCAATATTATCATTAGGTAAAGGCCTAGTGAATCCCATGGCTGAGGTTCTTCCCAGGCTTCCCTATCCAGAGCTCGTGCTTGGGCTGGTCGCGCCTATCGGGGCGGACATAGAGGCCACTGTCCCGCTGTTCAAAAACTATTTTGAGCAGCGAGGATACGTTGTCGAAGTAATTAAAGTCACAAAAATATTCCAAGCTCTGTCGAGGGTAATTGCGCCAAAAAAACAACTGCGCTCCACGCCTCTTTTTGATCGCTATAAATCTCACATTTCCTACGGAAAACAGTTACGTGAGCACTTTGGCGACAATTCCTTCTTAGCTAAGACTGCAATTTACAGAATATTGCAACGGCGAAATCGAACCCAAAATAAAGACGATTTGTATCAAAAAAAAGTTTATATACTTCAACAATTTAAGAGAAAAGAAGAAATAGAACTATTGCGTCAAGTCTATGGCCGTTTATTCTTTCAGATATCCATTTATTCTCGGCGAAGCGCCAGAATCGACTTTTTAGCTCGGCTTTTCGCGCATAGCGACAACAGTAGCGATATTGATAGTTACCGCCCAAACTCCGAGGACATAGTCCAGCAGGATCATAATGAGATTGGATCTTTGTTCGGGCAAAGCATCGAGAAGACGTTTCATGACGCCGATTTAATAATCAATTCCGATATTCCAAAGCCTTCTGTTGCAGAACAGGTGAACAGATTTTGCGAATTGTTATTTGGATCGAATTCAATATCTCCGACAAAAATTGAATATGGAATGTTAAGTGCGCGCTCTTCTGCGCTTAGGTCTTTAGATTTATCTCGCCAGGTTGGTGCTGCGTTATTTTCGAGGAAGGGCGAGATCATTTCGCTTGGATGCAATGAAGTACCAAAAGCAGGCGGCGGCACATATTGGTCTGATGAAGACATTGATGATAGAGATTACAAGCGGAATCTAGATGCGAATTTCCAAAGAAAAAAAGAAATTTTGCGTGAGATAATTACGATCATAAGACCAAAAGCAAATGTCGATGAAATGTTTAAGGACAAGAGACTTGCTGATTCTCAGCTAATGGATGCGATTGAGTACGGTCGTGTGGTTCACGCAGAAATGTCGGCAATTAGCGACGCGGCCCGTTTAGGGAGGCCTACGCAGGGCGGAATTTTATTTACGACGACTTTCCCCTGTCATGTATGTGCGAAACATATTGTCGCCGCGGGAATTGCTAGGGTTGTATTTTTGGAGCCATATCCGAAAAGCCTAGCTTTTGATCTGCACAGCGATTCGATTACAGTTGAGGGTACGGATAGAGGAAAATACGAACACTATCCATCCGTTGTTTTTGAGCATTTTTACGGAATAGCGCCGAGAAGATATAGAGATATGTTTCCAAGGGGGAAGCGTAAGAATTCCGAAGGCGAATTTCGACCGTACATTAGTGACCCTCCACAGCCGGTGATTGATCTTAGAATCCCAGTATATACGCAATTAGAATCAATAGTTGTCCGAGATTTGCTTGAAATTTTTAGGCGGTCGGCAGGTGATGATGTTTCGGCGCTGATCGAGTGATGGGGATCAGCATCACTCGTGACAGTGCTGTGATCGAGACAGAAGGCATCGGGATTGCGATTGGCTCACTTCTTCGGCGTTGATCAATACGCTTTGCGGCGTCGGTAGCCTATCCTTGCCACTGGCGCCCCGATGATGCACATCGGTTCATGCCTTCCGACCACGACTCCATCCTCACCCTGATCGCCGAGACCGGCGGGGCGGGGCTTGCGGAGCAGGTTCGCTTCATCATCGAGGTCGACCGGCTGAAGGGGATCGTCCGGCAGTCGCCGGTGATTGGGGGGGACCGCAACGAGACCGACGCCGAGCATACCTGGCACATCGCGATGATGGCGGTGGTGCTGTCCGGTTTCGCCGGCGAGACGGTCGACGTGATGCGGGCGGTCAGGATGCTGCTCGTCCACGACCTCGTCGAGATCGACGCCGGCGATACCTTCCTCTATTCGTCGCCGGAGGTGCATGCGGCGCAGGAGATCGCGGAGCGGGCGGCGGCCGACCGCATCTTCGGCCTGCTGCCCGGCGGGCAGGGGGCGGAGCTTCGCGCGCTGTGGGACGAGTTCGAGGCGCACGAGAGCGCCGACGCGCATTTCGCCCGGACGATGGACCGGCTGCAGCCCTTCCTGCTCAACGTCTTCTCCGAAGGCGTCGGCTGGCGGAAGCACGGGGTCCGCGCCTCACAGGTGCGGACGCGGATGCGGGTCGTCGCCGACGGCTCGGCCGATCTCCACGCGCTGGTCGAGCGGCTGATCGACCTGTCGGTCGAGCGGGGCTACCTGGCGGACGGGTAGGGCGCGGGGCGTTTCAGGCAGGAGCGTGACGATGGGACCGCACTGCCGGCATGGACGGTGCCAAAACCGATTGCAGCAAGGGGCCACCCCGGTCTTACCCCTCAACCGTCATGCCCGGGCTTGACCCGGGCATCCATGCCTTGGCCTTTCCGTGGACGGGGACCATCACGCGCGCGAGCATCCTGCCGTCATGGCATGGATCGCCGGCGGACCCTCGGGTCAAGCCCGAGAGCAGGCTCTCAGGATGGCGGGGTAGGGGTAGGGGATAGGCTCGGCGCCCAACCTCCCCCTTGAGGGGAGGTCGAAGGCGGCGCGCGGAGCGTGGCGGCTTCGGGAGGGGGTAACTCCCTTCGACGGTGACGGACCCCCTCCCGAAATGCGTGCGCCGCCTGCGGCAGCTTCGCATTTCGACCTCCCCTCAAGGGGGAGGTTGGTCGGTGGCCGGGCTGGATCCCCGCTTGCGCGGGGATGAGCGGTTGAGGATGGGGCGGGGGTGCTGCAACGCGCGACGCGCGGGTTGCCATGGCCAGGCGGGCGGGGGACACTCGCCGCCGTTTGGATGGACGCGCGAACGGAGGCGGCGATGGCCAAGGCGATCCACATGATGGTGCGGGTGCGGGACGAGGCGGCCTCGGTCGACTTCTACGGCAAGGCGCTGGGGCTCGCGGTCGCCGACCGCTTCGATTTCGACAATTTCACGCTGGTCTATCTCCGGAACGACGAGGCGGATTTCGAGGTCGAGCTGACGATCAACAAGGGCCGCGAGACGCCCTACGACCTCGGCGACGGCTACGGCCATATCGCCTTCGTCGTCGACAATCTCGACGAGCACTATTTCCGCTGCCAGCGCCACGGGCTGAAGCCGACGCCGATCAAGGAACTCGCGGTCGAGGGGCTGGCGGCGCGCTTCTTCTTCATCCAGGACCCGGACGGCTACAGGATCGAGATCCTCAAGCGGCAGGGGCGGTTTAAGTAGGCGCTTCGCGCCTACTTATTGTTTTCATTCCCTGTCCGGCCTCCGGCCGTCCTCGCCTCTTGTTGTCTTCCCGGTCGTTCGCTGCGCTCTCGCCTCGCCTCTTGGTCAGGGCGCGGGGGAGAGGCCCTCGCGCTGGTAGCGGCGTTGCAGCCAGAGGAAGGCGAAGCCGACGATGGGGAGGAGGACGTCGGTCCAGAAGATGATGCCGGCATTGCCGGGGGCGAAATTGTGGGCGGTGATCATCTGGTAGATGTGGCCGCCGGCCGCGCCCCAGAGAAACAGCGCGGGCCCGAGGATCGCGGCGAGCCGCATGTCGAAGCCGCGGAAGGCGGCGAGGAAGCCGACCGCGGCGAAGCCGAGGCTGGCGAAGCCGACCTCGTACTGGAACGGGCTGTTGGCCCAGCCGATGAAGCCCGCCGACATCTCGGCGAAGACGGTGTGCATCACCGCGTTGTAGAGGTAGCTCGCGCCGATCGAGAAGAAGAGGAACCACTTGAACAGCTTCTCGACGACGACCGGGGCGGTGACCGGCTTGTGGGCGAGGGCGATGGCGACGGCCGAGAAGACGAGGCCGATGACGAGGAAGGTCAGCGTGAAATTGCCGAGGATGAATCCGATCCAGCTGTTCACCATTGGCCTCCTGTCGGTGCGCGAATTGCATCGCCTGCGCCGGTGCGCATGCGCGGCGACAGTCGCAGGAGAAGGCTAACGCCGGGTTTCCTGATTGCCGGCCGGCGGGATGAACGCCCGGTGAATGGCGGGTTCGGTGCGCATTCAGCGCGGGCCCGCCAGTCTGCTCTCGTCGAACGGAGAGGAGCACGGACCCATGATGACCACGACGAAGAGCAAGACCTTCAAGCGCGAGCCGCGGGTGGACCTGCTTGGCCGCTACCGGCCGATCGGCATCGCCTCGGTCGCGGCGGCTGCGGCGATGGTGTCGGCCCAGACGCAGGGCGCCTGAGCCGGACCGGCGTGACGGCCCCGCGCGCCGACGGACGCGCGGGCGGCAGCCTCACTTCGGCTGGTAGATCTCGCAGGTGTGGATGGCCGGCGGCGCGGTCAGCCTGTCGCCCGCCTTTTCCATCATCCAGGGGCGAAGGACGTCGGCCGCCGCGTCGGCGTCGGCATGGCTGTTCCACACGGTCAGCGAGCCATAGTCGCCCGCCGTCTCGTCGATGACGAGATAGGTGGCGCTGATGAAGCCGCCCATCGCCTTCACCATGGCATAGGCCTCGTCGGCCATGCCGGTGGCGAGGTCGCGTCCGCCGGGTCCGATATTGAAGGTCAGAAGTCGCGCATACATGGCAATTCCTCCCGTTCTTCCTTCTGCCAGTCGAGTGGCGGGGCAAAGCTAGTCGCCTTCCGGCAGCGCGACAATCGCGGGAAGGGGACCTCAACCGGGCGGCCGCCGTCGCCACCGGTGTCTATGTCGCACCCGCCAGGGCGGCCCTGTCAGGCGGCTGTCAGCGCGAGTCCCCCATCGATTGTGTCCTCCCCCGCGAGTGGCCGTCCGGCCAGTCGCTCATCAAAGGACGCGATGATGGCCCTCGAGCATATCCACCCGATGCTTGTGCATTTTCCGATCGTCTTCTTCCTGACGCTCGCCGGTTTCGATCTCGTCGCCTGGCTGCGTGGCGCATGCATCACCGGCCGTTCGCCCGCCGGCAACGTCTCGGCCGGGCTCGCGGTGCTTGCCGGGATATCGGCGATCGCGACGATGATATTCGGCGACATGGCGCTCGAGGCGGCGGAGGCTGCCGGCTTCCATGACGAGATCGCCGAGATCCATGAGGGCCTCGGCTCGACGGCGGCGATCGCCTTCGCGGCCTGGGCGCTGATCAGGGCCTTCATCTGGTGGCGCGACCGGCAGATGAGCCGCGGCGTCGAGGGCGCCGCCGTCGCGATCGAGATCGTCGGTGCGCTGCTCGTCATCGTCGTCGCCTATTACGGCGGCCAGCTGGTCTACGACCTGGGCGTCAACGTCGCCCACGCGGCGGCGGGATAGGCGGCGCTATTCGGCGGCGTCGACCGTGGCGGCGGAATCCTGGCCCGCCCCCTGGCCGAAGCGGCGGTCGATATAATCTTCGACCATCTTCTGGAACTCGTCGGCGATGTTGGCCCCGCGCAGCGTCGCCGCCTTCCTGCCGTCGATGAAGACGGGCGCCGCCGGCTGCTCGCCGGTGCCGGGGAGCGAGATGCCGATATCGGCATGCTTCGATTCGCCGGGGCCGTTGACGATGCAGCCCATCACCGCGACCTGCAGCGCCTCGACGCCGGGATACTTGTCGCGCCAGACCGGCATGTTGGTGCGGAGATCATCCTCGATGCGGCGGGCGAGCTCCTGGAAGACGGTGGAGGTGGTGCGGCCGCAGCCCGGGCAGGCGGCGACCACCGGCAGGAAGGCGCGGAAGCCCATGGTCTGGAGCAGCTCCTGGGCGACCACCACCTCGCGGGTGCGGTCGCCGCCGGGCTCCGGCGTCAGCGAGATGCGGATGGTGTCGCCGATCCCCTGCTCGAGCAGGATGGCGAGCGCGGCGGACGAGGCGACGATCCCCTTCGAGCCCATGCCCGCCTCGGTGAGGCCGAGGTGGAGAGCGTGGTCGCTGCGCCGGGCAAGCTCGGCATAGACGGCGATCAGGTCCTGGACCTGGCTGACCTTGGCCGAGAGGATGATGCGGTCGCGGCCGAGGCCGAGCTCCTCGGCTCGGGTCGCGGAGAGGAGCGCCGACTGGACGATCGCCTCG
>JAGRKY010000438.1 GCA_020442095.1 Bauldia sp. | reverse complement strand
TCGTCACCAAGGGCCGCCACGATCCGTGCGTCGGCATCCGTGCCGTGCCGGTGGGCGAGGCGATGCTCGCCATCGTGCTCGCCGATCACTATCTCAGGCATCGCGGCCAGATCGGCTGAACCGGGACGACAGGAAAAATGAGCAGGGACACCAACCGCGTCGCCGACGCGGTCGAGGCCTTCGGACGGGGCGAGATCGTCGTCGTCTCCGATGACGACGACCGCGAGAACGAGGCCGACCTCATCGTCGCCGCGGTCCACGCCACGCCGGAGAAGATCGCCTTCATCATCCGCCATACCAGCGGCATCGTCTGCGCACCCCTCCCCCGCGAGGAGGCCAAGCGGCTCCGTCTCGACCCGATGGTCGCCGACAACGATTCCGCCCACACCACCGCGTTCACCGTCTCGGTCGACTTCCGCCACGGCACCACCACCGGCATCTCCGCCGAGGAGCGCGCGGCGACCGTGCGCGCCCTCGCCAACCCCAATGCCGGCGCCTCCGACTTCGTCCGTCCCGGCCACATCTTCCCGCTGATCGCCCGCGAGGGCGGCGTGCTGATGCGCTCGGGCCATACCGAGGCGGCGGTCGACCTCTGCCGGCTCGCCGATCTCGAGCCGGTCGGGGTGCTCGCCGAGCTGGTCAACGACGACGGCACGGTGATGCGCGGTCCCGAGGTCACCGCCTTCGCGGAAAAGCACGGGCTGAGGCAGATCTCGGTCGCCGACCTGATCGCCTGGCGTCAGAGCAGCGAAAGGCTGGTCGAACGGGTCGGATCGTTCCAGATCGAGACCAAGGGCGGCCCCGCCCAGGCGATCGCCTACCGCACCGAATGGGACCCGACCGAGCATCTCGCGATCGTCTTCGGCGAGATCGGCGACGGCCGCGCGTTGCCGGTGCGGCTGCATCGCGAGGTCGTCACCCAGGACGTCTTCGCCGCGAAAAGCCCCATCGACCGGATCATCGAGCGGTTCGGGAACGGGGGCCGCGGCATCATCGTCTATCTCAGGGAAGGCGCGGTCGGCGTCGCCACCTCGGACGAGCGCCCGCGGGACCGGGCGGGAATCGGCGAGGAGCACCACGGAACCGCCGACGCCCGCCGCCGCGAGTGGCGCGAGATCGGCCTCGGCGCACAGATTCTCCGCGACCTCGGGGTCACCTCGATCCGCCTGATCGCCTCCCGCGAGCTCCACTATGTCGGCCTCGATGGCTTCGGCATCGAGATCGAGGCGACCGACCTGCTCGAATCCTAGCAAAGGCCGACAAAGGCTCCGGCTATTTGCCGGCGACCTTCTCGCCCTCCTGCTGCTTGGCCAGCCGCTCGGCGGCAGCCCGCCGGAACTCGGACCGTTCGAAGAACAGGACGATGATCAGGGCGGAGGAGAAGGGCAGCAGCAGGTAGAACAGCCGGAAGACGATCAGCGCGGCGAGGACGCTCGCCTGGTCCATGTCGGCGAGGCCGGTGAGGAAGACATATTCGAGCACCCCGAGCCCGCCCGGCGCATGGGAGACGATCGCCACCGAGAAGGAGGCGACGAAGATGCCGAGCACGGTGATGAAGCCGGGATTGCCCTCATGCGGCAGGCAGAAATAGATGATCGCCGCGGCGCCCATCAGCTCCACCGGACCGACAATCAGCTGGCGTATGACCACCTTCGGCTTGGGATAGTGGAGGTGGAATCCGCCGATGGTCAGCGGCTTGAAATGGAACATTGATCCGGCGAGGTAAAAGCCGACAAAGGCGAGGAGCCCGAGGCCGATGACGATCGCCGCCCAGTCCGGAAGATCGAAGAAGCGCTGGATGATCTCCGGCCTGAGCACCAGGACGATGCCGCCAAGCGTCAGCGTGCCGACCAGGAAGGTGAACGACGTCAGCGCAACCAGCACGCCGATCTCGCCGGGCGACAACCCTCGCGACCCGTAGGCGCGGAACCGGATCAGCGCGCCGGAGAGCAGCGAGGCGCCGATATTGTGGGACAGGGCGTAGGTGGTGAAGGAGGTCACCATCACGAAGGCCCAGTTGATCTTGCGACCGAGGTGGATCAGCGCGATGCGGTCATATTCGGCAAGGGCGAAATAGGCGACCAGCGTCGCGCATATCGCCAGGAACCAGCTATGCGCGGAAATCGCGCCGAGGCTGTCCATCAGGCTTGCGAGGGTGAGGTTGCGGAGCTCCTTGTAGAGGAGCCACCCGCAGAACGCGACCGCGATTATCCCGACCGTCGGCCAGAAGTAGTGACGAAAGCGGCCGAGCCTGTGCATAAATGTCCCTGCCTCCGGATTGCTCATCCCGGATCATCTGGTTTCGCTTGTCGCCATGTTGACATAGCGGCGCTGCGGTGACGAAACCAGCATTCGGTTGCGGCAAATTGCCCTTGGTTTCGTTCGGTTTTCAGGCGCGCCTGACGCCCAGAAGATACTCGTGGTTGCCGCCGCCGCCAGTAATCGGCGAATCGATCAGCCCGTCGACGGTCCAGTCCGGCAGCGAAGCCATCCACGCGGCGATCCCCTCCGCCGCGTCCCGGCCGGCCTGCGCATCGCGGACGATCCCGCCCTTGCCGATCGCGTTCCGGCCGACCTCGAATTGCGGCTTGACCA
>JAGRKY010000437.1 GCA_020442095.1 Bauldia sp. | reverse complement strand
CCATCGTCGGCGAATTGCCGACCGGCGCGGTCGCCGGGCTCGGTGCGCGGTTGCTGACCGGCTCCTACTACGGCCAGACAGTCCAGATCTGGTCGGCGCTGGTGCTGGCAGCGGTTCTGGCGGCGGTGCTCGTCACCATCGTCGGGATCGTCCAGCGGATCGTCATGCGTCTGATGGGGATGCCGCCATGAGCGATGTGGACGTGGTCGTCGTCGGGGCGGGAGCGGCCGGGCTCGCCGCCGCCAAGGCCCTCGCAAAAGCCGGCAAGTCGGTCGTCGTCTTCGAGGCGATGGACCGGATCGGCGGTCGTGCCTTCACCGAGACCGAGACCTTCGGCGTGCCTTTCGACCGGGGCTGCGCCTGGCTCCATGCCGCCGACCGCAATCCCTTCTTCCCGGAGGCCGAGGCCGCGGGCTGGCGCATGTACCACCACGACATGGGCGTCGACCATCTCTATTTCGGGCGACAGCTCGCGACCGCCCGGGAACTCGCCGAGATGATGGGTGCCGAGGAAGCCCTTGCCAAGGCGCTCGAGGAAGGCAGTTCGGTCAGCGACCGGCTCTCCGACCTCCTGGCCAGGACCCTCGGCGGTAGTGCTGCGGGCACATTCGCCGGTCCGATGGATTTCGCCCAGGACGTCGACGAGCTTTCGATCGCCGATCTCGCCAGCGCCGCCGAGCTCGATCCCAACTATTTCACCTATGAGGGCTTCGGCGCGCTGGTCGCACGCTTCGGCGCCGATGTCCCGGTCGAGCTGCGGACGCCGGTCCGCGAGATCCACTGGGACGGCCCCGGCGTCGTCGTGGTCACCGACCGCGGCACGGTGCGCGCCGGCAAGGTCATCGTCACCGTCTCGACCGGCGTGCTCGCCTTCGGCGGCGTCCGCTTCGTCCCCGACCTGCCGGAGGAATACGACGCCGCCTTCGACTACCTGCCGATGGGGCTCCTCACCAAGATCCCGCTGGTGGTCAAGGGCGAGCGCTTCGGCAAGCAGGCCTTCGACGACATGCTGATCGAGCGGCGCGGCCACGGCGATATCTACTTCCTCTGCTTCCCCTTCGACCTCGACCTGATGGTCGGCTTCGTCGGCGGGGATTTCGCCTGGGAGATCGAATGCGCCGGCGAGGAGGCGGCGATCGACTTCGCCACCGAGCGGCTGGTGCGAACCTTCGGCAGCGACGCGCGCAAGGCGATCGGCAAGGGCGCCATGACGCAATGGGGCTCCGAGCGCTGGACCCGCGGCGCCTATGCCGCGGCGCGTCCCGGCCAGGCCGGCGCCCGCGAGGTCCTCGCCCGTCCGGTCGCCGATCGCATCTACTTTGCCGGCGAAGCGCTTGCCGGCCCGCTCAAGCAGACCTGCGGCGGGGCGCGCCTTTCCGGCGAGAGCGTCGCCGCCGCGATCACGGGCGGCGCATGACGGCGAGACACGATTCCTGGCAGGCGGTCTTCGCCTTCGGCGCACTGATCGCAGCACTTCTGCTGCCGCTCAATGCCGACGGGCCGAACGTCTATCTCGTCGGCTTCGGCATCCATGCCATCCTCATCCTCCTGCTCCTCTTCCTCACCGCCATGGCAAGCGTGCGGCCGGCAGCGACCGAGCTCGCCGACGCGATGCTCCTCGTCGTCGTCCATATCGGCGGCTACCTCGCCCTGACGCTGCTGCCGGTCGTCGACGGCAATGCCGGCCCGGGCTTCTGGGGGCTGGTCATCGCGCTCTGGCTGCTCGCCTGGCGGCTGGTCAACGGGCTGTCGGCGGTCAAGCCCGCCAACCGCGCCTATGCCTGGCTGCTCAAGGTGGTGGTGCCGCTGATCTTCGGCGTCTGGCTGCTCTTCCTGTGGGAGGTGATCGTGCGCGGCGCCGGCGTGCCGTCGGTGCTCCTGCCGGCGCCAAGCGCGATCTGGGTGCGGATCGCCACCTCGACCGATATCCTCTGGGCGGACTTCAACCAGACCTTCCTCAAGGCGGTGCTCGCCGGCTATGCCATCGGCTGCGCCAGCGGCTTCCTGATCGCCATCCTCGCCGATCGCAGCCCCTTCCTGCGGCGCGGCCTGCTGCCGGTCGGCAATCTCGTCTCGGCGCTGCCGATCATCGGC
>JAGRKY010000436.1 GCA_020442095.1 Bauldia sp. | reverse complement strand
AGGCCTCGACGAAGGTCATCAACTGTCCCTTGTCGTCGGCGGCGCCGCGGGCGACGATCCGTTTGTTGCCGTCGACCACGTCGATCTGCGGGTCGAAGGGCGACGTCTTCCATTCGGACAGCGGGTCGACCGGCTGCACGTCGTAGTGGCCGTAGAACAGCACGTGCGGACCCGGTGCCTCGCCCTTGTCATGGGCGACGACCATCGGATGGCCGGTCGTCGACCGCACCGAGGCGTCGAAGCCGAGCCCGGTCAGCTCCGCCGCCAGCCAGTCGGCCGCGGAGCGCACATTGTCGCGATAGGCGGGATCGGTCGAGATGCTTTCGATCCGCAACAGGGCGAAGAGGCGTTCGAGACTCGCCGGGAGGTCGTCGTCAATCTGTTGCAGAACGCGGTCGAGCATCGAAAATTCCCCTATTGCCAAGACTGGCGCCAAACTAACCGGATCGGCGGGGGACAGGAAGTGGAACGGCTTGTCTTTACCCGCCGCATCGAGTCACAAAGGCGCCGTGTCGGGATGGAGATTGCGAGGGTGGCGTGGAGGAAATGATTGCGAAGATCGTGGCCGATACCGGCGTGAAGCCGGAGGTGGCCCGCAAGGCGGCGATCGTCATTCTCAAGTTCCTGCGCAGCGACGGGCCCGCGGACAAGGTCGAGGCGCTGATCGCGGCCCTGCCCGGCGCGACGGAAGCGATCACCGCCAGCGGTGCCGGCGGGTCCTCCGGCCTGATGGGCGCGTTCAACGACCTGACCGGAGCCGGCGTCGGCATGTTCAAGGTGAAGTCCGTCGTCGAGAGCTTTGCCGATTACGCACGTGGCAAGGTCGGTGCGGAGACAATCGACGAGATCGTCGCCTCCATCCCGGGGCTCAGCCAGTTCGCCTGAACGCGCGGCGCTCCACCATCCGATAGCCTCCCCCGATGACCTATGAAGAGTTCAACACCTTCTGCGCATCGCTTCCCGCGACATCCCATGTCGTCCAGTGGGGCGGCGCCCATGTCTGGAAAGTCGGCGACAAGGTGTTCGCGATCGGCGGCTGGAACGACGACAAGGAAGCCTTTACTTTCAAGGTCTCAGACATGGCTTTTGAGATATTGAAAGAAGAACGCGGCTTGCGCCCCGCGCCCTATCTTGCCTCGCGGGGGATGAAATGGATCCAGAGATGCGACGATACCGTTCTCGACGATCAGGATTTGAAAAGATATTTGCGCGAGTCTCATCGCATCGTGTCACTCGGGCTGTCGAAGAAGAGGCAGAGGGCCTTGGGCCTCAACCAGCCGGAGCACGATGGTGAGCGCTGACCGGGGACCGAGCGTGACCGAGACTGACCCGTTTCCAACTGCCACCGTCGCCGACTGGGAAGCCCTGGCGACGCGCTCCGGGCGCGTCCCGCTTTCCTCCCTCATCGCCCATACCGACGATGGCCTCGCCGTCGGCCCCCTCTACCCCGCCGGCGACGGCGCGCCCGTGCCCGGGCGTCCGCCCGGCGCCCGCTGGGTGGCCGCGCAGCGGATCGACCATGGCGACGCGGATGCCTGTCATCAGGCGATGGCTGCGGCACTCGCCGGCGGCGCGAGCGGCATCGTTCTCGTCGCGGCCGACAGCGCCACTGCCCGCGGCCGCGGCCTCGCCCTCGACGGCGCGACCGCCGCCCGCATCTGCGGCGAGACGGCCCTTTCCGGCCGTCATCTCCGTCTCGATCTCGGCGAGGCGAGCACACGTCTCGCTTCCGACCTGCTGCCCACGCTCCGCGACACCGGCATCGGCGGCGTCACGGTCGCCTTCGACCCCTTCGCGACCCTTGCCGCAAAGGGCTTCCTCGCCCGCCCCTTCGACCAGGCGATCGACGGGCTGTTCGCACTTGCTCGCGCGATGGACGATGCGGACATCACAGGCGAGGCGATCGTCGCCGACGGCCGCGTCTGGCATGATGCCGGTGCTTCGGAGGCCCAGGAGCTCGCCGCCGTCCTGGCCACAACATGCTCCGTCCTGCGCATGGCGGCCGAGCGCGGCCGCGACCTCGGTCCGGTCGCGCGTTGCCTTAGCGTCATCCTTGCCGCGGATGCCGACCAGTTCCTCACCATCGCCAAGTTCCGGGCGGTCCGGCAGCTCGTCGGGCGGCTTTGTGAGCTCCTTGGGCTCGCGGACGTCGGCCCTACGGTCCATGCCGAGACATCATGGCGGATGATGAGCCGCCGCGATCCCTATCTCAACATGCTGCGGACTTCCGGCGCTGCCTTCGCCGCGGCGACCGGCGGTGCCGACACGATCACCGTCCTCCCCTTCGCGCTCGACAATGACGCCTTCGCCGACCGGATGGCGCGCAACATCCAGTCGATCGCCCTCGACGAATCCTCGCTCTACCGGGTCGGCGATCCCGGCGCCGGTTCCGGGGCGATCGAGGCGCTGACCGAGGAGCTCGCCGCCGCGGCCTGGGACGGCTTCCGCGCCATCGAGGCCGAGGGCGGGATGCTCGCGGCGATCCGCGCCGGCACGGTGCAGTCCCGGATCGCGGAGAAGCGCGCCGAGCGTCTCGAGCGGGTCGGCACCCGGGCCATCGAGATCGTCGGCGTCAACATCCACGTCGACCGGAGCCGTCCGCCGCCGACCGTCGCCAGCGCTACGTCGCAGGAGACGCCCCCGGCCGATGCCGCCGAAACCGCCGCCCGGCTCGACTTCGTACGGCTGACCGAGCCTTTCGAGCACCTTTGCGCCCGCGCTGCGGCGCTCGCCGCGCAAGCGACGCCGCCGCTCGTCTTCGTCGCGGCGATCGGCGCCCCGAAGGAAACCGCCCCCGCGATCGGCGATGCGACCGACGCGCTGGCGACCGGCGGCCTCGAAACCACGGGCGCCGGCACCCACGCGACGCCCGGGGAAGCCGCCGCGGCCTTCGCCGAATCCGGGGCTTCTGTCGCCTGTATCGCCGCCGGCGAGAGCGTTCCGGACGAGGCGATCGCGGCGCTGGTCGCGGCGCTGAGGGCTGCGGGCGCAAGCTTCCTCCTCGGCGCCGGCGGGGGAAAGGCCGGGGTGAATACCGCGGCCGGGGTGGATGCGAGCCTTGGTCGCGGGGCCAATCTGGCAGAAATCCTCGTTAAATCGCTTGACGCGATTGCGAAGGCGGGAAAAAAAGTGCAGAATCGAACCATCCAGTAGAAGGGCGGGGGCTCCGAATCGTGACCTTCACCAAGACTCTTTTCGGGCGGGCCATTGTGCGTGCAATGGCAGTGGTGTCCCTTGTCTCGCTGATGTCGGCGCCCGGCGCGATTCAGGCATCGGCGGCCAGCACCTTCGACGGCAACTGGAAGATTTACATCTTCGGCGGCGAGGACAACTGCAAGTTCGGTTACCGGCTGCCGATCACCATCAGCGACGGCGCGGTGCTCTACAAAGGCCGCAAGGTCCATCCGACCGTGATCGGCGTCAGCTCCCAGGGCGCGGTCGCGATCAACCTCGGCAGCGGCAGCAACCACGTCACCGGTACCGGCGCGCTTGCCAATAACCGCGGCTCCGGCCGCTGGACCGCCCCTGAATTCCGCTGCGCCGGATACTGGCGCGCGGAGAAACGATGAGCGCGCCGCAAGGGGCGCGGCCGGAACTCCTGCAGAAAACCGATAACACTCCGGCGGGCCGCTTCCCGGACTTCGCCGATATTCCTTGGCGCGCGCCGTCGGCCACGGCGCTGCCGGAAGGCCCGGATGATTGGACGACGCCGGAAGGTATAGCCGTCAAGCCGGTCTACAGCCGCGACGACATCGAAGGCCTCGGCTTCGTCGACGGGTTGCCGGGGATACCGCCCTATCTCCGTGGCCCCTACCCGACCATGTATGTCGAGCGGCCGTGGACGATCCGCCAGTATGCGGGCTTCTCGACCGCCGAGG
>JAGRKY010000435.1 GCA_020442095.1 Bauldia sp. | reverse complement strand
AGACGCAAGGGACTTAAAATCCCTCGGAGGCAACTCCATGCCGGTTCGATCCCGGCCGTCCGCACCAACGTGTTGCCGCGCTACGGGATGGTGATTGTGCGATGGCGCCCAGGCTGTGGTCGCTCGGGATCGGCCTGATATCGACTTTCGTCGGACTGGGCGGCGCAATCGGTGCCGCGTCGGGCGGCGAGCGCTCCTGCGATCTCTTCGTGAAGGACGGGCATGTTTGCGTCTCCCGGCCGGGAGAGGCCGACGCGTGCACGAGGCTCGCGCGGGGAACCATCGGGACCGACCGGTGCCTGTATAAGAGCATCAGCGATCTGGAGGCTTGCGATTACGCCTGGATCGGCCCGAACGTGCGACTTGCTCTGTCGCCTCTGCGGCTTCGGATGACGGGGATATACTATCCGAACTACCCTCCGGGCGTTCTCTATGGTCCGCTGGCGATCGCAGCGAGTTGCGGCCAATGGAAGATCATCATCCGCGCGCCTGACCACTGAGGGCCGCGGCAATTGAGAGACGTAATCGCCGCATGTCATGCGGAGAAAATCCTTGCCTGCGCGGAGAATGAGGGCCATATTCTCCGCAAGAGGTGCGGAGAATGGCGTATATCCATGAACTTGAGGCCTGGCCGCGGTTCCGCTGGGATCAGGAAGGGCTGAGCGGCAAGCTTGCCGCTGTCCGCCATCGCCAGGGGCGTCTCGTCGGCCGGATGGAAGGGCTCGGATTCACCCTTCGCAACGAGGCGATGCTCCGGACCCTCACCCAGGAGGTCGTCAAGTCCGGCGAGATAGAAGGCGAGCTCCTCGATGCCGATCAGGTCCGCTCATCGATCGCCCGGCGCCTCGGCATCGACATCGGCGCGCTGACACCTGCCGACCGGAACGTCGAGGGCGTCGTCGAGATGATGCTCGATGCGACCGGCCATTACGATGCGCCGCTGACCGACGAGCGCCTGTTCGGCTGGCATGCCGCGCTGTTCCCGACCGGACGCAGCGGGATGGCGCGGATCACAGTCGGCGGATGGCGCCGCGACGAGGGCGGGCCGATGCAGGTCGTCTCCGGCCCGGTCGGGCGCGAGCATGTCCACTACGAGGCGCCGGCGGCGACGCTGATCGGCCGCGAGATGGACGGGTTCCTGAACTGGTTCAACGACGGCGAGGGAATCGACCCCGTGCTCAAGGCCGGCATCGCCCATCTCTGGTTCGTCACCATCCACCCCTTCGACGACGGCAACGGGCGCATCGCGCGCGCGATCGCCGACATGCAGATTGCCCGGTCGGAGGGAAGCCCGCAGCGCTTCTACAGCATGTCGGCGCAGATCCGGCTGGAGAGGCAGGCCTATTACCGGATGCTCGAGGCGACCCAGAAGGGCGATCTCGAGATCACGCCGTGGCTGACATGGTTCCTGGAGTGCCTCGATCGCGCCTTCGATGGCGCGGAAGGCATCCTTGCAACCGTCCTTGCCAAGGCGCGGTTCTGGGAAAAGCACCGCGGCGATGCCTTCAACGCGCGGCAGGGCGACATCCTGAACCGCCTGCTCGACGGCTTCGAGGGGAAGCTGACATCCTCCAAATATGCGAAGGTCGAGAAGTGTTCGCCCGACACGGCGCTGCGCGACATCACCGACCTGATCGAGCGGCGAATCCTCGTCAAGGAGGCCGGGGGCGGGCGGAGCACCAGCTATGCGCTGGCGAACGGCGGGGAGGCGTCCTGAGGTCGCAAGCGCGCAGGCAGATCAACCAGCCTTCCCTGGAATTCATCAAAGCTTCACGCCACGGATACGGAGCTGTTACGCGCCTGTAACGCGGCATCGTCATGTCCTCGCCTGCGTCCAACGCGAACCACCCTCGAGGAGCTCTCCATGACGAAACTGGTTGCAGTGAGCCGCCGCGGCTTCCTGGCCTCCGCCGGTGCTGCCGGCCTGGTCGCCGCCTCCGGCCTGGCGATGCCTTTCTATTCCCGCGCCGCGTCGCGCCCGACCTTCACCCACGGTGTCCAGTCCGGTGACGTCGATGTCGAGTCAGGCATGATCTGGACCCGGGCCGACCGACCCTCCCGCGTCATGTTCGAGGTGGCGACCCGCGAGGACTTCGCCAATGCGACGCGGCTTGCTCCGATCGACGCGCTCCCCGACACCGATCTCGCCGTCAAGCGGCTGGTCTCCGGGCTCCCCGCCGATCAGGACGTCTTCTATCGCCTGACGCTCGCCGATCTCGCCGACATCAACGTCACCTCCGAGCCGATCGTCGGCCATTTCCGCACTGCGCCGGCCTCGCGCCGCGCCGTCAAGTTCGTGTGGTCGGGCGACACGGCCGGGCAGGGCTGGGGCATCGACGAGACCGGCATGAAGACCTATGCCACGATCGCCAAGCACCAGCCGGACTTCTTCATCCATTCCGGCGACACGATCTACGCCGACGGGCCGATGCAGGACGAGGTCGAACTCGCCGACGGCACCAAGTGGGTGAACACGATCGTCACCGACGAGAAGCGCAAGGTCGCCGAGACGCTGGACGAGTTCCGCGGCCAGTGGAAATACAACATGCTGGACGAGCATGTCCGGGCGCTGAGCGCCGCGGTGCCGACCTTCTACCAGTGGGACGACCACGAGGTCCTCAACAACTGGTCGCCCTCCAAGGACCTTTCCGGCGACGACCGCTATACCGAGAAGTCGATCGCGCTGCTCTCGTCGCGGGCCGCCCGCGCCTTCCACGAGATGACGCCGATCCGCTACACGCCGGCGGAGCCCGGCCGCGTCTACCGCAAGATCGGCTACGGGCCGATGCTTGACGTCTTCTTCCTCGACCTCCGCCGCTATCGCGGCGGCAACGGGCCGTCGATGGAGGAGACCCTGACGCCGGAGGCGCGCATCCTCGGCATCGAGCAGGTGCAGTGGCTGAAGCGCGAGCTGGCCAACTCGCAGGCGACCTGGAAGGTGATCGCCTGTGACATGCCGCTCAGCCTCGTCGTCTGGGACAACTGGGCGGAGCAGGCCGGCGCGGAAGCCGTCGCCAATGGCGACAACGGCCCGGCCAGGGGGCGCGAGCTGGAGATTGCCGATCTCCTCCGCTTCATCAAGACCGCCGGCATCACCAACACGGTGTGGCTGACCGCCGACGTCCACTATACCGCGGCGCATTACTACGACCCGTCGAAAGCGCAGTTCCAGGATTTCGAGCCCTTCTGGGAATTCGTCTCCGGCCCGCTTCATGCCGGCACCTTCGGCCCGAACGACCTCGACATGACCTTCG
>JAGRKY010000434.1 GCA_020442095.1 Bauldia sp. | reverse complement strand
ACCGGTCGTGGTACAACCGGGCCGGCGTCGAACGGGTCATGGGCTTCTGCACCGAGGAGGAGGTCGAGGAGTTCTTCCGCTCGGTGCCCGACTTCGAAGGGATGCTCGTCCGCTCCGGGATCATCCTGATCAAATACTGGTTCTCGATCACCGACGAGGAACAGCAGCTTCGCTTCATGATGCGGATCAAGGATCCGCTCAAGCAATGGAAGCTCAGCCCGATGGATGTGGAATCGCGGCGGCGCTGGGAGGCCTATACCAAGGCGAAGGAGGATATGCTGGAGCGCACCAACAATCCGGAAGCGCCGTGGTGGGTCGTCGAGGCGGTCGACAAGAAACGCGCCCGCCTCAATTGCATCAGCCACCTGCTCACCCAGGTGCCCTTCGACGAGGTGAGCCACGATCCGATCGCGCTTCCCGATCGGGTGCGCAACCCGGATTACCTGCGCGGGCCGATCCCGCCGGAGATGTACGTGCCGGAGGTTTTCTAGCCCGGGGCAGGAAGGGGAGGGGCCGGACGCGACCCGACCGTTGCCGTGACGACGGGCGGTGCCCCTCCAAGGGGCGCCGCGATGGAGGCGCGCGGGGCAGGCCGGTCTTGCCTGGCTGTTCGGGGCCGACATACACTTCCCGGCGGCTCCTGACGCCCGATTGCCGCGGAACCTCCCGACGCGGTCGCGAATGAAGACGACGATAAGCCAGTTGAGGGTATTCGAGGCCGTAGCCCGCACCGGGAGTTTCTCGCGGGCGGCGGAGGAGCTCGGCATCACCCAGCCATCCGTCTCCACCCAGTTGCGGGCGATCGAGAGCCACGGCAAGCAGCGCCTGATCGCGCGCGAGGGGCACACGATCACGGTCACGCGCTTCGGCAATATCGTCCTGCCCAAGGTCCGCGCGATGCTCTCGATCCTCGCCGAGATCGAACGCGTCTTCGATGACGAGCGCAGCCTCCAGTCCGGTCTGCTGCGGCTCGGCTATTCGACCGATCAGTTCGCCATGCCGATGATCTCGCGGTTCATGGCGGCTCATCCCGGCGTCAAGGTCGAGGCGCGCAGCATGGCTTCGATCGACCTGATCGACCTGCTCAGGCGCGGCCTGATCGACGCCGCCCTGATCACCGCCCGCTCTCCGCCGGACGGTCTCAGTTGCGAGCGCCTGCGGACGGACCCGATCGTCCTGATGGTGCCTGTCGGTCACCCGATCGCGGGAGCGGGGGTGGTCACCTGGGCCGAGCTTGCCCGCTACCCGATCATCCGCCGCGAGGCGACCTCGGGCACCCGGATGATCTTCGACGAGGCGGCGCGGGCGGCAGGCGTCTCGCTGCGGCCGCTGATCGACCTCGGGTCGTGGGAATCCATGCGCGCCGCCGTCCTCGCCGGCATGGGCGTCGGCATCGCCGTCCGCGGCGAGGTGGAACCGGACGACCGGATCGCCGTGGTCGGGATTGACGACGCCGGCCTGTGGGCGTCGCATTTCATCGCCGCCCTCCCGGAGATGCGCCACAGCGCCACGATCGACGGTCTTTTCGCGATCGCCACCGCTTTTGTTGCGGGACCGTGACAGCGGCCAAATTATAGGTTTTAGCTATACTCACAGCGATTTCATAAAGGTGTAACATAGAACGGGCAATCGCGGGTTAGGCCTCTACAGCCCCCAAGGAGATTGCCCCGATGACCCGCTCGCTGAGACTTGCCCTCTATTCCGGTGTCTCGTTTTTCGCCACCGCGGTTGCGGCCCATGCCGCCTGCCCGGCCGTCACTGTCGCGGATATGCAGGGACTGACGTCCGCATATCCGGAGCAGTTCGAACTGGCCGAGTTCGAAAAGGCCGGTTCCTGCACGCTGGAATTTTCCGAAGACCCGGCGATCAAGGACCTGAACGGTCGTATCCTCGGCAATGGCGACCTGCCGGCGCTGGCCGATCGGCTGCCGCAGGAGCCGCTCGTCGTCGTCCCCTATGACAGCATCGGCCAGTATGGCGGGGTGCTGACCGGCATCTCGAAAGGCACGGAATCGGGCACGTCCGATCTTCTTTCCGTCCGTCACGTCAACCTGGTGCGGTACGACGACGACCTGAAGACCATCGTGCCGAACGTCGCCAAGAGCTGGTCGTGGAACGACGACCTCACCGAGCTGACTTTCGTTCTGCGCAAGGGCCACAAATGGTCCGACGGCGAGCCCTTCACCGCCGAGGACGTCGTCTTCTGGCACAACGACCTGCTGCTCAATCCGGACATCTACGAGAAGACGCCGGAGCGCTGGGTCTTTTCGGGCGAGCCGGCCAAGGTCGAGGCGATCGATGACGTCACGGTGAAGTTCACCTTCCCGGTCCCGACCCCGGGCATCCTCAACCGCTTCGCGGTCGACTACGGCCAGGCGTTCCAGCCGAAGCACTTCCTCAGCCAGTTCATGCCGAAGTACAACGACAAGGCCGAGGATCTCGCCAAGGAATACGGCTTCGAGAATGCCGCGGCGGCCGTCGACTTCTACTACGGCGGTTCGGACTGGAAGGACGTCCCGTCGCCGCTCCTCAAGGATGCCGACAAGGCGACCAGGATCGGCCGCGCGGTTGTCCCGACGCTGGAGAGCCACATCGTTGTCGAGGAAAACGCGGAGGGCCGCAAGCTCGTCGCCAATCCGTATTTCCACATGGTCGACACGGCCGGCAACCAGCTCCCCTACATCCCCGAGATCTCCGAAATCTACATCGGCGACAAGGATGTGCAGAACCTCAAGATCATGAACGGCGACGTGGTCTGGAAGCAGCAGGCGATCTTCCTCGAGGACTTCCCGCTGCTGAAGGAGAACGAGGCGAAGGGCGACTACACGGTCCAGTTCGCGCCGGGTCTCGGCGAGACCGTCTTCTACGCCTTCAACCACACCCACAAGGATCCGGTGCTGCGCGAGATCTTCTCGGACCCGCGCTTCAACCGTGCCATGTCGATCGCCATGAACCGGGACGAGATCAACGAGATCGTCTATCTCGGCCAGGCGACGCCGATGCAGGCCTTCCCGGCCGAGCCGGCGACCGTGTCCTTCATCTCCGAAGACATGATGAAGAAGGACACCGAATACGATCCTAACACCGCCAGGGCGCTGCTCGCCGAAATGGGTCTCAAGGATTCCGACGGTGATGGCACCCTCGAGCGCCCCGATGGCAAGCCGCTGGTCGTTCGCCTGATCTACTCCACCCAGGGCTCGCCGCAGAAGATGCACGAGCTGGTGCGAGACTACTGGAGCGCCGTCGGTGTGCGGGTTGATCTCAAGGAAGTCACCTCGGACGAGTATCGCGCCAACGGCAACAACAACGATCTCGACCTGACGACCTGGCAGAATGACGGCGTCTCGGCGCCCGCCATCGCCGGCGATGCCACCGTCATGGTTCCGCCCTTCGGCGACTATTTCAACCCGGTCAACGGCTTCGGCTGGGCGGCCTGGAAGACCTCGAACGGTGCCGAGGGCATCGAGCCGCCGGAAGATATCAAGAAGCTCTGGGACCTGGCCGACCAGTTCCTGAAATACGAGCTGGGCACCGAGGAATCGAACCGTCTCGGCGCCGAGATCGCGCAGATCCAGCTCGACAACTACATCCGCATCGGGACGCTTGGCAAAATCGTCAGCCCCTACGTTCACCGCAACGATCTGGAGAACGTGCCGGAGCTGACGGCCAAGACCTACGACTACTACTGGACCTACCCCTACCGGCCCCAGCAGTGGTGGCTGAAGCAGTAGGCTTCGCCTGATGGCCCGCCGGAGCTGGATGCGGCTCCGGCGGGAACCACGCCAAGGGGAACCCCGCGATGCTTCGCTTCATCCTGCAGCGCCTGGTCGGAATGATCGTGACGATGGTCCTCGTCTCGATGATGGTCTTCCTGATCATGGAGCTGCCGCCGGGCGACTACGCGGATCGTTATGCCTTTCGCAAATATTCCGGAACCGGTGTCAGCGTCACCGAGGCCGATGTCGAGGCGATCCGCCACGACTTCGGTCTCGATAAGCCGCTGGTGCTGCGCTACGTCGACTGGATCAGCGGGATCGTCCTCCATGGCGATTTCGGCCAGGCCTTCGCCTTCGAGACGTCGGTCGTCAAGGTGATCGGCGACAAGGTCTGGCTGACGCTCGGGATTCTCTTCGCCACGCTGATCATTACCTATGCCGTATCGATTCCGGTCGGCATCTATGCTGCGGTCCGCCGGGGGTCGGCCGCCGACTACACCCTGAC